>DQVM01000109.1 GCA_015661775.1 Candidatus Caldarchaeum subterraneum
ATTATCTCATGTCTATGGGTATTGATGCTGGGGTTTTACATAAGATTACAGGGAAGAGTCAGGCTACGCATCTTATTCCTATCTTTATTGATACCACCCCGCCTATATGTGTAGATTTTATTCTGGATGATGAGGATGCTAAAGATCAGCTTATGGCTGTGATTGTAAAATCTCTTGATGTTGATGCATATTTTATAGTAGCTACGTTTACTGAAGTAGAGCCAAGTTTAGCATCTGTAGTTAATCCTGAGAAAATAAAGCTAGTATCTGTTAAGCGGGATAATGCAGTTGAGGTTATACTCAAGGAGATCGAAGAGGCTATGGCAAAGGATGTTAAGCATTAGACTGCGTCTTCTCCCTCTAGCTGTAGTAATAGTAACGTTATTACTGGCCTCAGTCTACTTCCCAGCCCCGCTTTTTATCGCAACCTCTTACTCAATGACAGTCCTCTACACTATATGGGGTGCTTATCACCTGCTCTTGGTCTTGATAGGGGTTAAGAAGCCTCTAGATCCTCCGCCTAAACCCAGTCGTTACCCCAAGATTTCAGTTATAATCCCGGCTAGAGACGAGCCCCTCCTAGGCAGGGTAATAGAGACAGTGCTTAAGCATGTTGAGTATCCAGATAACATGAAGGAGGTAATCATAGTTACAGATGATCCGCATGGAGAAAGAGTAGCTTTCTGGTATCAACAGAAGTTCCACGGTAACGTAAAGCTGCTGGCTAGACGGGAGCTTTTCCCTACAAAACCTAGCGCGTTAAACGATGGGTTTTACCTTAGTTCAGGTGAGATAGTTGCTATAATGGATGTTGAGGATATCCCAGACAGGGATACTTTTCTAAAAGTGGTTTCAGCTTTGGTTGATTACGGATATGATGCTGTCCAGGTTATTCTCCGCATAGTAAATGAAGATGACTCGTGGATAACAAAGATGTTTGCAGTAGAGTATGCTGCATGGTTTAGGGTATGGATAAACGGCCGTAGTAAACTAGGGCACTACACACCCTTAGGAGGTACTGGAAACTACTTCAAACGTTCCTCAGCTATGCTGGTGGGTATGTGGGATTCGCTTAACTTGGCTGAGGATGCTGAAGTGGCAGCGCGTATGCACATAGCGGGAAAGAGAACTGTTTTGATAAACGCTAGGCACTGGGAAGAGGCGCCGGTAGATTTTAGAAGCTGGTTAAGGCAGAGGACTAGATGGTATAGGGGGTGGCTTCAGATCTTGTGGAAGTATGGAGGTATGCTTAGGAGACTGCGCATGATAAGAAAACTAGGGATAATTAACTTTTTGACTTTTCTGCTGATGTTCCTAAACCCGTTAATCGTAGTGTTTAACATCATGCTATACTGGATGACCCTTCTATGGCTGTTGGAATACTTCGGCTTTTTACCTAAAGTCATAAGCGATGTTGTTCCCGTTTTCATGTTTCTACCTGCTCTATTGAATATTGTCTATTACTCCACATGGATTATAGGTGCTAAACTTGAGAGGGTAAGGATAGGGAAGCTTAGGAATATCCCCCAGATACTGCTGTACGTTAATGTAATGCTTCCGGTAGCTGCGTTACGGGCTCTTTACCAAGCCTTGACTAAGCCGGTTTTCTGGGAGAAAACAACACATCCAGGGAGGGGTGTTAAGGGGTTCGTTAAGGAGAAGCATTAATAGACTTAGGTTAAGGGGGTTGTTGCCAGTATCTCCTGCTGCAGTACCTGTAGAATTTCGTTTATCTTCGGTTTCACTGCGTATGTTTTTCCAGTAGGTTCGATATGCTCGTCGGCCTTATACCCAGCTCCAGTTACGCAGCAGACCACCTCATCACCTGCGTCTAATACCCCCGCCTCCCGCATCTTCTTGGCTGCTGCGATAGTTATAGCCCCCCCAGGCTCAGCGTATATGCCTGTGGTCTTACAAAGTAGATGAACAGCATCTATAGTAGCTTCATCTGTTACTGTCTGTCCAGTTCCTCCGGTTCTACGGATAATCCCAAGAGCATACTCGCCGTCTCCGGGGCTTCCTATAGCTAAGCTCTTAACGATAGTGCTAGGCTCTTTAACCGGTGTCACCTTGTCGGAGCCGCTGGAGTAAGCGTCGGTTATCGGAGAACATCCTGCAGGCTGGGCGCCGTGGAATCTAGTTCCAGCATCCTTCAACAGCCCTAAGGCCTCGAACTCACGTAACGCTTTATGCAAAGCTCCTAAAAGAGCTCCGCTGGCCATGGGGATTATAATATTCTCAGGCCCCCTCCAACCAAGCTCCTCTATGATCTCGTACATCATCGTCTTAGAACCTTCGACGTAGTAGGGCCGTAGGTTGACGTTTACTATCCCTATCTTAGTCGTTTCAGTAAGCAAGTATGCGAGACGGTTGGTGTCGTCGTATGTTCCATCTACTAGAATTAGGTGAGAGCCGTACATCCCTGCTTGTTTTATCTTGGGTAGCTCCACCGTGTCGGGCATAAGAACTACGCAGGGGACGTTGGCTGCTGCCGCGTGTGCTGAGGTGGCTGATGCTAGGTTTCCGGTTGACGCGCATCCCACTAAAGGTAGGTTAAATTCCCTCGCTTTTGAAACCGCCACAGAGGCTGGCCTGTCTTTGAAGGAGAAACTCGGGTTCTGCGTGTCATTCTTGATGTAGAGGTTTCTAAGCCCTATTCTCCTCCCCAGTTCCCTAGCGTGAACTAAAGGCGTGCCCCCAGCCCCTATATCTACTATAAACTCGTCAGAAACCGGAAGCAGCTCCTTATACCGCCATACTCCTCTTCTAAACCGTCGGGATAGAACTTCCTTCAAATCCTCTTCAGCATGGTATACTACATCAACGGCATCCAGGCATTTGTCGCATACGTTTCTCAGCGTCGGCGGGTATTCGGTTTTACAGGTTCTGCATACCAGCTTAGCAACCCCTAGCTCCGATCACCTACCTCTGTTGTTTTTAAGCCAGTAAATAAACCCTTTTCTTCCCACTAACCCTCAACGACTCTAAGCCAATCCTTTAACCTTATTACCATCCCGTAACGGTCTTCAGCTAGTTTCATGTGTAGAAAAGCGCTTAGAACTAGCCTAAAGTCCCTGAGCAGGTTAAATTCTCCTTTGATCTTCTTCCTTATAAACTGGAAAACTTTTTCGTATACGTTGAATTTCTTAAGAACTTTAGAGGGGTATTCCTGGAGTCTTCCCTCTTCTATGCAGCTAGCTAGTAGCTGTGCGTTATGCATGCCGGGGATTATGCCCTCCCCAAGAGCAGGGTAGACGACTCCTATGCTCTCTCCCACGCCAACTAGGTTATTCTGCATAATAGGCTGACAAAGATGGGGAGGGGATATGCGGACTGGCCTTCCTATCTTCATAACCACCTCCCCGCCGTGTCTCCGCATAAAATCATTCAGATACTCAACATGCTGTTTGTAATAGTCCCCAGCCCCCACGTGGGCGTATCCGTTATCTAGAGGGAAATACCATAGATAACCAGTTAAACCGGGGAGTGGCCTGACCATAAAATCATCCAACGGAGGGTTACGGTACTTCACCTTATACTCCAACGTGGGTATGAAATAGTCTTTGCCTACGCGGGGAAGCAGGGATCTTGAGAATCCAGTAGCGTCAACCACTAGGTCGTATTTATCAGTAGGAGCTGTTCTGACGGCCTCGCCGTAGATTATCTCCTTCCCTTTATGCATGTCCATAACGAACCTGCGTTTATCGAATGTGCATAAACCCTTCAAAGGTATCTCAAGCTCCTCATCTCTAAGCTGGACTATCATCCTCTTGCCGGCGAACAGAACATAGTCGTCGAAGTTAAGACCTATTTTGGATGAGAGTTTCCTAAGCTCGGGTAAGCTGGTTCCCCACGCGCATACGGTGTAGAATTTTTCATAGCTTTGTCTCTCGTAGATTACTATATCATGCTTGTTGGCCATGAGAGAGGCTAGGTAGCTTCCTGCAACCCCTCCGCCTACTATTGCTATTCTCAAAGCACTTCCACATTCACCTGCTTAAACACTTGAATATAACAGTATCCCATCTAAATGACGGAAATTTAGGTAGGGCCTAGCCATTTTCGGGGTACTCCCCCAAAAATACACCACAGATAAACTTAACATAACAGCTTACGTATGCCTGGGTAGAGGGGATGGCTCTACTAGATGAGTTAATAGAGTCTGTTTTAAACGAGAGGATGGAGGAGCTGAAGCTGGAGTACCTTAACACGATGTCACGTATTATCTTCACCCGTGACGTTCAAAACCTTACGATAGGCGGCCAAGTTATCGATAACGTTAAGAAAGGTGATGTTATGTACGTTAAGCGTTGGATAGGGGAGACGCTTGTAAACCTGAACCTAGCCGAGTGGGTTGATAAGGGTATAAACATGCAGCAGCTGCTGCAGATAGAGTGGCGGGAGAGGAACAACCTGCAGGATTTACAGCCTATCCCCCGGTACTTTTACATAGAATCCCTGTGGATGGTTAAGAAGACTAAAGACGATAGGGCTGCTGAGAAGGTAAGGGATATCATGAAGCTGAGGATGGCTAAGATAGTGCAGCACGCTACGAAAGGGATGAAATCAGATATGGTTAAGAAACTAACCCCTGAAGAGGAGATACTGTACAACTATGTAATGTCCTTTTCCTCAAGCTGGGAGAGGCTCACCTTCTTATACGAGGGTAACAAGATATGAGTAGTCATGTAATTCCACTAGACGAAAAGCTGGTTCAGTTCTTTAAGCTGGAGAAGTACCGTTCCATAATAGCTCAAGCAGCCCTGATGGGTAAGAAGAGCATACAGGTAGACTTCGCAGACCTACTTGCCTTCGACGAATCCTTCGCCAACGACTTAATTAACAACCCCCTCAGAGACCTACCTGTTTTAGATAAGGCTTGCATGAAACAGCTTCAGATAGAAGACCCCACCTACGCAGCTACCGTAGAGGAGTTTCACGTAAGAATAGTAAACCTACCTGCTACAACACCGTTAAGGGAGGTTAGGTCATCGCATCTACGTAAACTAGTGATGATAGACGGTCTGGTTGCCAGGGCGTCTGCGGTTAAACCCATCCTGAAAACAGGCAGATTCAGATGCCGATACTGCGGAACAACCTACGACATAGAGCAGGACATACACCGGCTAAGACAGCCTGATAGATGCGAAACCCCCTCATGTAGGAGCAAGAGACCCAGCTTCGAGCTAATGCCTGAAGAATCAAAATACGTCGACTATCAAGTAATCGGCGTTCAGGAGAAACCAGAGGACCTACCCCCCGGCCAGCTGCCCCGTGTTATAGAGATTAGGACTAGGGATGACTTGGTTGACGTAGTAAGACCCGGGGACAGGGTCATCGTAGTTGGTGTTGTCCAATCTGCCCAGGAGAGGGGTGTAGAAGCGTCTTTACGAACCTTCAGACTCTTCTTGGATGCTGTAAGTATAGAGGTGGCGAGTAAAGAGCCTCAGGCAATACACATAACCCCCGAGGAGGAGATGGAGTTCCAGGAAATGGCTAAAGACCCTAATATCTATGTTAGGCTAAGGGATTCAATAGCGCCGTCGATATACGGGATGGAGACGATTAAAGAGGCTATACTGCTCCTTTTGATGGGGGGCCGGACTAAGGTTTTTCCAGATGGGTTACGGGTGAGGGGTGAGATAAACATCCTTCTGGTAGGAGACCCGGGTACTGCGAAGAGTCAGCTCCTGCAGTATGTAGCGTCTATAGCGCCTAGGGGGATTTACACGTCTGGGAGAGGCTCTACCGCAGCTGGGCTTACTGCTGCTGTTGTTCGTGAGAAGAACGGGGGTATGGTGCTGGAGGCGGGTGCTTTAGTCCTAGCTGATATGGGGGTGTGTTGTATAGATGAGATTGACAAGATGAGGCCGGAGGATAGGGTAGCTATACACGAAGCTATGCAGCAGCAGACGGTCAGCATAGCTAAAGGGGGGATAGTAGCTACACTCAACGCAAGAACATCAATACTGGCAGCGGCCAACCCAACATTAGGAAGATACGATCCTCTAAAGATATTCACAGAGAACGTCAACCTCCCAATAACCATACTCTCGCGATTCGACCTAATTTTTGTTTTGAGAGACGAGCCAAACCCGGAGCAGGATAGGAAAATCTCATCCCATATAGCTTCTCTACACTCTATTGGATTACCAGTTGTATCGCCTCCAATACCTCCTGAGAAGCTTAGGAAGTATATCGCCTACGCTAAGCGTATAGAGCCTGTCCTCACACCTACTGCCATGCGGCTGCTTGAAGAATTCTACATGAAGATGCGGGCCATGTACGAAACCACTAAGACGGTTAGCATAACCGCTAGGCAGCTGGAGTCACTTATCCGTCTAACCGAAGCTCATGCGAGGGCTGCTTTGAAGGAGCAGGCGACTGAAGAGGATGCGGAAGCGGCTATAGAGTTGATGAAGAAGAGCCTCTCCGAGGTTTTGACCGATGTAACGGGGGCCCCTGACATAGATATAATATACACGGGGAAGCCTAAGAGTATAAGGGATAAGATAGCGTTGGTTATAGAGACGATAAGGAAGTTTGAGGAGCAGCAGGGTTATGCAGCTGACCACGAGCTTAGGAACGAGCTTATGCAGCATGGGTTGACGAAGGAGGAGATTGATAAGATTCTCGTTAGGCTAATAACTGAGGGGACGATATACTCTCCACGTACAGGCCAGTATAAGGTGGCTTAGAGCTGCTGAGACTTGAGGAGTCTAAGGTTGATGTTGAGCTGAAGCAGCTGCTACGCTTCTACGGTGTCTCATACCTATACCCGCCTCAAGCCGCTGCCCTTGAGAAAGGCCTGCTAGAAGGTAGGAATATGATGATCTCCACACCAACTGCGTCTGGCAAGACGCTCATAGCCATGATGACGGCCTACAACCATGTTAGACGAGGGGGGAAATGCCTCTACCTAACCCCCCTCAGAGCCCTAGCGGGTGAGAAGCTGGAGGAGTTTAGAAGACTACTTAAAGATACGCCCTACAAAGCCGTAGCCAGCACAGGTGACTACGACTCCTCAGACCCTTGGTTAGCCAACTACGACGTAATAATAGCAACCAACGAAAAGGCAGACAGCCTCATAAGACACGGAGCTAAATGGATCGACTCAATAACCCTAGTAGTTGCTGATGAAATCCATCTACTAGGAGACCCTGACAGAGGGCCTACGCTGGAGATGACGCTCACTAAGCTACTTGATAAACGCCCTGATTCGCAGATGCTGGCGCTAAGCGCGACGGCGAGAAACGCTGGTGAAATAGCTGAGTGGCTGGGCTCTGAGCTTATATCGATGGAGTGGAGGCCCGTCCCCCTCCGTGAAGGGGTTTTCCTCGACGGCGAGGTAGAGTATTCTGACGGCTCGGTTGAGGAGGTGGAGCAGCTGGACTACGACCCGGCGATAGCGATAGCCCTGAAAACAGTGGTAGAGGGTGGGCAGGCTCTAATCTTCGCCATGACCCGTAGGAAGGCTGAGAAATACGCCGAGAAGGCAGCCGAGGCTCTAAATAGGCATGAAGCCCTAACCGGAGGAATACCTAGGGATGAGGTAATCCAGATGGCTAGAGAGTATCTAGAGGAGGATAAGTCCAGCTTCACCGATAAACTGGTAAAGCTCATGCTAGGAGGGGCTGCATTCCACCACGCAGGGCTGGGAGCTAGGCACAGGAGACTGGTCGAGAGGGCCTTCAGGGAGAGGGTGCTGAAGATACTTGCCGCAACCCCAACTCTGGCCGCTGGAGTTAACCTACCGGCCAGGACGGTTGTAATTCCTGAGCTTTGGCGCTACGAAGCCGGTGAGGGAATGAGGCAGATAGACATAACGGAGTATAAACAGTTCTGTGGAAGGGCTGGGAGGCCGGGGTATGATGAATACGGCCAAGCTATAACAATAGCGAGAAAACCGGATGACAAGGAGATAATCATAGAGAAGTACATAAGGGGGAAGCCGGAGAGGATATGGTCTAGGCTGGGAAGCGAGAAGCATCTCCGCATACACGTGCTGGCTGTTATAGCTGCAGAGGATAGCGTAGATGAAGACGTGCTGAAGAGAATATTCTCTAGAACCTTCTTCTCTCATCAATACGGCTACGTGGGGGCTGTAGCTAAGATAAGTAAGGTAATGGAGTTTCTACTCGATAACCGCTTCATAAAATACTCTTCAGGCGTTTATACGTCAACTAGGCTTGGGAAGAGGGTTTCCCAGCTTTACATAGACCCGTTAACAGCCCTTACGATAATAGAGTTTGCCGATAAACTACCTAACCAACTAAGCGACTGGACTCTGCTGCAGGTTATATGCTCCACCCCCGACACGCCTAGGCTTGGAATAAAAATCCCGAAAAGCAAGTTAGAGAAGACGTTAGATAATAACATGGATAAACTAGTCATACCAGACATAATATACATGGACCCAGATGAGTATTCTCTCTTCTTGGAGAGGCTTAAGCTTATGCTAGTGTTAAAGGCTTGGATAGATGAGGTGAGCGAGGGTGAGATATACGATAGGTATCGGGTGGAGCCGGGTGATTTAGCGGTTCTTAGGGAGAGAGGAGCTTGGATAGCGTACGCAGCGTCGGAGTTGATGAAGATACTTGAGAAACCTAGGCTCGCAGTGGAGTTTAGCGTGCTGAGCGAGAGGATAGAGCATGGGGTAAACCCTGAGTTGCTGCAGCTGGCTAGATTGCATGGGGTAGGCCGTGTAAGGGCGAGGCAGCTCTACAACAGTGGTTACAGAACCTTAGAAGACCTCAGAAGAGCATCCGTAGAAGAATTGGCTAGAGTACCTACGATAGGAGCTAGACTAGCCCAGCAAATCAAAGAACAAATAACCTAGATTCCCTCTCTAGTAGTTTCACCGAGTCTATACAGCGACTTTTCCTGCCCATACTCTATCGAACCGGGCCTAAGCCTACGGATATAACCTATCGCCTCCTGAGGGTTCATCCCCTTAGATATAATTAAGTAAGCGGCTAGAACAGTTCCTGTCCTTCCCATACCTGCTGCACAGTGTATTAGAATCTTTCTTCCCTCTGATGTTACTCTCCTTATGTGCTGAACTGCTTTTATCAAGTCTCCAACATCTGGTGGTTGATGGTCTTTCATAGGTATGTGGATGTACTCCATACCTAGTCTGTCCGCCTCTTCTCTGTTAACCGGCTTCTCGACTAGGCAGAGTATTGCTTCTATCCCCTGTTGTTTAAGCCATCTAAGGTGTTTAGAGCCGTCGGGAACGGCGCTGGCGGCTATGCAGTTATCTACCCATGAGAAGTTGGCTGGTTTTCTGAGAATCTTAGCCTGTATTCGTCTCAGGAAGATCCCCATATCAGGATCTAGAGATTCCCTCCGCTATTAGCTCTATTAGTTTCTTAATTCTAGGCTGGGTATCTTCGTGTATGAGCCTAGCCTCCTCCTCCCCAACCTCTAGTATGCGGGCGAAAACCCTATCCCTGCCCAGCTTATCCACGTATATATAAAGCTGGGGATAGCCTGTTATAAGCTCGTAGTAACCCGTATCCGTAGGCCTTACCGCTACAGGGCCTAGGAGGTCTATGTACTGGGCTAGGTTCTCCAGCGTTTCGGGATTTAGGCTCATACGCCTCTCAGGGGGGACAATTATCCTGTCAGCAGGGATTTCGCAAAGCACCTCAGTAGAATCGGCGTCTACTGTGGTTATCCTCTCAATCTTCCACTCATTCAGCTTAAGCCTATCCCTCTCGCCAAAGTAGCTATGCCACCACCTGAGACTCTCCATAATAAGCTTCTCCATCTCATCCGCAATCTGTTTATTATCACCGCTTATCTCATCGTTACTAAGAACAACTACAAGGCTCTTCCTAGTCTTCTGTTTAACGGTCTGCTGAACAGGGCCGTAAGCTTCAGGCTTAACGGAAGTAAGAATAACATCCATGAAGATGTGATTCCCACTCTTATCCTGACCCAAGTTTATCCTAACAGAAACCCGCCCCCTTCCTCTAACTTTGTCTATCAGATATTCCTTTAGCCTTTCATACATCACCATAGTATAGATAAACTGGCCTAGTTTTGACTCAAACTCGTCATATCCATACGACATAATCTAACCTAACCCCTAAGCGTGTTTGTCCCTTTGTGGAACTCTCCCTTTTTATGGTGCTTTTTCGATGTATTTGAATACGCCTATCTCTATTGCGTTGTGGTGTATGTACGTGTATTCGTCGGCTACGGGCATTAACGTCGCTTCACATATGGGTAGTTTCAACTCCTCGACTGTTTTCTGGATTGATTCACTCATCAGGTTATGAATATTATACACAACGTATATAAAGTTTCTCATAACTAACATGAGGGTGAATAGCTGGGAAGTGTCATGACGGAGCTCCTATACCTTAAGGATAGTTACCTGAAGGAGTTCGAGGCAACCGTTGTTAAGGTTGATGGTAACAGGCTCTATTTAGATAAAACTATCTTCTACCCCAGAGGAGGAGGACAGCCCAGCGACCGTGGGGTAGTTACTATAGGGGCTAGGAGCTACGAGGTGCAGGAGGTTGTTAAGGATGGTGATGACGTAGCCCATATACTGGCGGAAGACGCTGAAGGGGTGGGAGAAGGAGCTGCTGTAAAGGGGGTTATAGACTGGCCTCTACGCTATGCCCATATGCGCTACCACACAGCCCTCCACATAATAAGCGGCGCAGCCTATAGACTCTACAAGGAGGAAGCTAAGATAACCGGAAGCCAGATCTACAGCGACAGGGCAAGAATGGACCTAGCCCTAGAAGGACTGAACCGGGAGAAGATAGACGCTATAATCAACCTCTCCAACGAGGTGGTGAATGAGGGAAGAGAGGTTGTGTATAGATTCGTCACAAGAGAAGAGGCTATGCAGATGAGCGACTTAATCAGGGTAAAGCCGGAGCTTATACCGAGCATTCCGATACTACGGATAGTTGAAATAAAAGATTTTGACGCCCAGCTGGATGGAGGGACGCACGTAAGAAACACACGTGAAGTAGGCCAGATAACCGTCACGAAGATAGAGAACAAGGGCAAGAAGAATAGAAGAATAGAGATACGTCTTGAGGAATAACTCATATTACACCTTTTTAGATTTTGATGCTGTTGAGTGAAGCGGTATGTTGATAGCAGCAGGTCCGGCGTCCCAAGAGCTGGGGAGGAAACTAGCCAGCATAACAGGGAGAGAACTATGTGAGTTGGAGCATAAAATCTTCCCCGACGGCGAGAGCTACATACGTTTCAAAACTAAGCTGGAGGATAAGGAGCTGGTTATAGTTCAAGGGACACACCCGCCTCAGGATAGGCACATTATACAGCTTATGCTCCTAGTGGATGCGGCGAGGGAAGAGGGGGCGTCCAAGATAAAGCTCGTAATACCATACATGGCCTACGCTAGGCAGGATAGGAAATTTCTAGAAGGAGAGGCAGTAAGCATAGATACTATACTGAAAACCCTAAAGAACCTAGGAACTGACGAAATATACACCGTTAACATCCACTCCCTACCTGTTGTGGAACGCTCCCCCATTCCCATTAAGAACATAGACGCCTCAGGATTATTAGCATCCTATATACTTCAAGTAGGTGTAGATAACCCTCTTGTAGTCTCTCCGGGTAAGAAAGGAGAACTCATGGCAGCAGAGGTAGCTAACGTCTTAGAGACGGACTTCGCAACAGTAACCAGCAGACGCGATCCAGTAACGGGGGAGGTTACAGTAGATATAGATGCAAACCCCCGGGGTAGGGATGTAGTATTCGTAGATGACATAATCAGCACAGGGGGAACAGCTGTAAAGACAGTTAAGAAACTACGGGAGCTAGGAGCAGCTCGTGTAATAGTAACATGTGTTCACGGCCTCTTCATAGGAGATGCTGACAAAAAGATAATAGAAGCAGGAGCAGCTCTTATACTCTCAACAGACACAATACCCAACGACTACGCAACCGCTACAATAGCGGGGCTCCTAATACCCTATATAGGACTCTGAAGACATATGAAAAAACCAAGCTTCTTCCTGCTATCGGGAGAAGCACCGGAATTAGCATATGGTGAGATAAAATCAATCCACAGACTATTAGGAGAGCCATCCGTCAAACTACTGGAAAAAAGAATCGTATTATCAGAGCTGAGATCCAGAACTGCGGCGGTGGAGATTGTAGGTAGAGCAGCATACACTAAACTAGGTGGGTTTATCATAAAACAAGGACTACTAACAGACATTTACGACGATATAACCCAGATAACACGCGAAGACCTAAACGACTTAATCAGCGACGCAGTAACTTTCAGAGTAAAGGTTAAACGAATTGAAGGGACGTTGATAGACTCTATGCAGGTTGAGAGGAAACTAGCTGAAAAAATTCTAAAACTATGCCGTAGAGTATCAATAGACTTAAGTAATCCGGAGAAAATTGTGATTGTAATAGCTTACGGCTCTCTATACGTGGTGGGAACTGTTGAGGCTTTTAAGAAACAAGGTGAGTTTGAGGCTAGAAGACCTAAGAGAAGACCCTTCAAACTCCCATCAGCACTAATGCCCAAGCTAGCCAGATGCATGGTAAACCTAGCAGTCAGAAGTTACGGCGATAAAATCCTAGACCCATTCGCCGGAACAGGGTCTATAGTGATAGAGGCCTCCCTCCTAGGGCATGTCAACGTGGGTCTAGAGATAAAAGACTGGATAGTAGAAGGTGCTTTGGCTAACGTAAGATGGCTTAGTCTAGATTCTGAACTGATTCAAGCCGACGCTTCCCTCCCTCCACTAAGATGCTGCTTCGACGCGGCGGTAACAGACCCACCTTACGGCAGATCAACTTCAATACCTAAGAAGTCCTTCGTAGACTTAATTGAAATATTCTTTAGCAACTTGGATACTTTACTTAAGGAAGATGGATTAACGTGTATAGCTTACCCAAGAGCTTATCCAGTTGATGAAATAGCTTCCAGTAACGGGTATAGGATAGTAGAGTCTTATGAGGTTTACGTGCATAGAAGCTTAACCCGTGTAATCTCGGTGTTCGAGTCTTGACAGAGATGAGGATAACATTCCTAGGGACAGGGGGAGCTATGCCATCTAAGACACGTAACCTCCCCTCCATAGCGATAAAATACAGCGGAGCAGTATTCGTTGTAGACTGTGGAGAAGGAACCCAAAGGCAGTTTATACAAAGCGGCCTAGGATTCAAACGCGACTTAAGTATATTCATAACTCACATGCACGGCGATCATGTCCTAGGGCTACCTGGGCTGCTTTATACGATGAGTATGCTCTCAAGAGAAGACCCGGTAGAAATATATGGCCCAAAGGGATTAACCGACTTCCTCAAGGCCGTTCTTAGACAAGGCTTAGGTGCTATAAACTATCCAATAAAAGTGTACGAGGTTAAACCAGGGGATGTAATTGAAAAGAATAACCTAGTTGTTAGATGTGTGGAAACCGATCACGTAATAGAGAATATCTGCTATGTCTTTCAGGAGAAAAGAAGGAAAAGCCGTATGAAGGTGGAGTTTCTTGAAGAGATGGGAATTCCAAGGGGGCCTCTATGGGGGAGGCTTCAAAGAGGTGAGGCAGTTATTTACGGGGGAAGGGTTATAAAACCTGAGGAAGCTGTAGAACCGCCTAAACCGGGGAGGAAGATAGTCTATACGGGCGATACTAGGCCATGTGAAGCAGTTGTAGAAGCAGCTAGAGAGGCTGACGTACTGATACACGACGCAACGTTTGATAGTTCGTTAAAAGCCAAGGCTGAAGAGGATAAACACTCGACAGCTGCTGAGGCTGCTGAGGTTGCTAAAAGAGCTAAGGTCAAAAAGCTCTTTCTGTTTCACATAAGCCCAAGATATGAAAAGAATTATGAGATACTGCTGCAGGAAGCTAGGAGTATATTTCCCAACACACAGCTATCATACGATTTGATGAGCATAACAATACCATACAACCAGTAAGCTACTCTGTAAGCCATCTAATCAAATTATCCATCTCATCGTCTTCAATTATAACTTTTATCGCCCCTAACGGCGTTTCCGACTCAGATTCACAGAACGAAACCTTACCAACTGAAGCGGCGTGTTTGTTGAGCAGAAACTCAAGCCTCTTCTCTATTCTATGCTTTTTTAGAAAAGCCCTTGCAGCGCTTCTAATCCTCCTAGACCTTATTAACATGCGTAACGTTTCGAGAATGTCTCTTCCCTCTCCTATACCCTTAATCCTACCGTAGTTGCCAAGTCTTTCATATGAAAGGATTATGTGGGGGAAGATATTCTTAACCGCTTCGCTTACCCTCTCCTCATCCTCCGTAGGGTATATATCAACTTCTATCTGGACTGTTACCATCGTTATGGAAAATAAAGAAGATGAGGTTGTTTTAATGTTATATCTGGTATGGTATCGATGATAAGGCCATCATGATATTGAGTATGTTTTCAAAGAGACCTGTTTGGGTTACTCTACCTATTATTTTACCTCCTTCAACAACGTAAAGCCGTCTAACATGTTTCTCGGCCATCACCTTCATAGCCTCGCCTAGAGGAGAGTCGGGGTCTATCGTAAGCAGAGGGGAGCTCATTATCCCCTCACACTTCACCTTCTCCAGATTCAAGCCCTTAACCACGCATCTTCTAAG
>DQVM01000056.1 GCA_015661775.1 Candidatus Caldarchaeum subterraneum
CTGACAATATTCAGGATAAGACGGAGAGAACCATTAACAGCGTATGGTCTAGTTCTTCTAGTAGTAGCCGGTCTTCCCAGCTGGAGCATATACCCCCTCCTAATCTCAACGCTGGGATTCCTGCTGATAGCCCTGTCTAAAAATATGGGAAAAGAAGCTTAGCTTCTCACCCACGCCTCCGTATATTCGTTTATTATCTTGTTATACTCGTTCTCTAGAGATGGGGTTTTAGACTCCTTAAAGTAGTGGGTTAACGCTTTCTTGAGAGCTTTCCTTATTTCCTCAGTTAACGTAGCTGGTGTTACGTTAAATATCGCAGCCAGCTCCCTTATGTTTATCCGCTTGGGATAGTCGAAGTAGCCAAGCTCGTAGGCAACTCGAAGGACGAGCTCCTGCCTCCCGGTCATTCCCCCGTTCTCCTTTATCGTGCTAAGCTCAGCCACCCTGTAAAATACGCCGAAGTCAGTCAGCTCCTGCATTATTCTCCTACACTCGTAGTTGCTTCCTACGAAGTTCCAGTATACCTCGCCGTTGTTGGATGAGTGGACGCAGCGTAGGAAGGCGTAGGGTATGTTGGCGAAGGGGCAGTATTTAGAGCATATAGACTTAGCAGACCCGTATAGCTTGTCCTTCTTAACGGAAACTAGGTGAAGCTCCTCAAGAAGCTTATTACCCGCCAAAGCCCTACGGATCTTATCCCGGTTCTTCTTGGAGGTTATTACCTCAAATAAAACATGGGCATAATTACCGTTTTCACCCCTCTTCCTCTCCAGCTGTATAACCCTGACGAAGGAGTCGGGGAAGCGGGAGGTTATGTCTGCAATCCAACACTCGTCTGAGGAGGGCCTGAAGGCAAGGACTAGATTCATTAACGTTGGCATTAGATCACCGAACCTGTTTGGTTTTAGAGCTGTATTAAAGAGTGAGTGTTAAACTGTATATACTTGCATACATTTGCATACTAGCCTTCCCGCATCGTTTCCTTCACGTATTTTATAACCCGTTTCAACCCCTCCTCCAGAGTTACTCTAGGCGTGTATCCTAGTTTTGTCTTTATCTTCTCTATCGATGGGATGCTTACCTGCGGTGTTGCTTCCTGCTCTGTTCTAGGTGGGAGGAGCTTTAACTCGGAGCTGGAGCTGGTTAGCCTCTTAATCAACTCGGCCAAATCCCTTATAGAAACCCTGCCCCCAGTCCCAACGTTAAAAACCTCACCCACCGCCTCCTCCCTCAACAGACACAGCTCAACCGCATAGCAAAGGTTCTCAACGTGATAGGGGTCGGTTACGTCCCTACCCCCGTTATACAGTGGAATAGGCTCATTCCTCAGGCAAGCCCTAACGAACCGAGGCACAACCTTATTCTCAGGCTCATATTCTCCGAAGGCCTTCCAAGGCCTCAGAACAACGACGGGCAAACCATTATGAACATAGTAGCTCTCCGCAAAACGCTCACCCACAACCTTCGAGTAATCATATGGCGTCCTAGGGTTGGGCGGGTCCGTCTCCTCCACAGGGACTCTGCCGGGAACTCCATAGTAGTTGGCTGAGGAGAAGTAGATGAACCTAGCTGCCCCCTTCCTAGCCGCAAGCTCAAGCATGTTAAGGGTGCCTACGCAGTTAACCTTATAACAGAGGTAAGGGTCTCTGAGGGCCGCCGGTATATCCGCTATAGCAGCTAAGTGAACCACAGCGTCAAACGCCTCGCCTCCAAGCTTGTTGAAAACCTGCCGCTCCTCAGTAAGGTCAACCCTAACCCCAGCCGACTCAGCCTTATCAACCCTAACCACCCCAAACCCACGGCTGCTGAGGTATTCAGCCAAGTGCCTGCCGACAAACCCCTCCGACCCTGTTAACAATACCTTCACAGCGCCGCAGAGGAGGGAGATACGCTATTTTAAGGTAACAAATCCGGTGGGAAACCTCTATAACAAGCTAAGCCCACTCTAGTAGCTAGGTTGAGCCCGCAGCTGGATATAGGCAGGATGCTGAGAGAAGCCATAGGGAGGTTCCCCTCCGCCCCTGGGGTTGATCAACGGGCTGTGGAGGAGCTGGTGAGGGGTATACAAAGGGCCTTGATAGTGGGGGATGTGGATGTTCTTCTGGTTAAGCAGCTCTCAGACAGGATAAAGAAGCGAGCCTTAGAGGAGAAGCTGCCCCCGGGGATAAGCAGGAAAGACCACGTGGTTAAGATAGTCTATGAGGAGATGACCCAGCTCCTGGGGCCTCAGCCTCCCAGGTTCTCGACAAGGGGTAAGAAACCCTACGTGATAATGCTGGTGGGGATACAAGGCTCCGGGAAGACAACCACAGCTGCAAAGCTGGCGCATTACCTCGCTAGGGAGGGGTATAAAGTCGGCGTCGTATGCGCAGATACCTACAGGCCAGGGGCCTATGAGCAGCTTACCCAGCTCCTAGAGCCTCGTGGAATCCCAGCTTACGGCGAACCCGGTTCTAAAGACGCGGTGAAGATAGCTAGGAATGGGGTTGATTTCCTAAAGAGGCAGAACCTAGACGTGGTTATAGTTGATACGGCTGGACGGCATAAGGAGCAGGAGGGGCTTATGGATGAGATGAGGCGGATGGAGCAGGCGCTTAAACCAGATGAGGTTATGCTCGTAATAGACGGCACAATAGGGCAGACAGCCAAGCAACACGCCGAGGCCTTCAACAAAGCCACAAAACTAGGCTCCATCATAGTAACTAAGCTAGACACCTCGGCAAAAGGCGGAGGCGCCTTATCAGCGGTAGCTGCGACGGGTGCTCAGATAAAGTTCATAGGGGTAGGGGAGGGGATAGGGGATTTTGAACAGTTCAAACCCAGCGGCTTCATAGCATCGCTGCTCGGAGTACCGGATATCGAGGCGGTGGTGGAGAGGGTTAAGCTGGCAGAGGTGGAGATGAGCGAGGAGAAGGTGAAAGCCATGCTCAGCGGCCGCTTCACCCTAGAGGATATGGTCAACCAGATTAAGGAGCTGCGGAAGATGGGCCCCCTCCAGAAGATACTATCTAAACTCTCGATACCCGGAATCCCCGAACTCCCCGCCGAGGAGCTGGAGAAAGCCGAGGAGAGGATAAAGAAATGGACAGCCATAATCCAGTCCATGACACAGGATGAGAAGACAGACCCAGGGATACTAAACGACTCACGGATACGTAGGATAGCGCGTGGAGCGGGTGTTTCGGAGAGGGATGTTAAGGAGCTTATCAAGAACTACCAGATGACCAAGCGGATGATGAAGAATATGAAGAGGGCTAAGTGGAAGATGCCTAAACAGCTTATGCGCAGCATGTAAGGGAAGGGTTGGGTGTATGTCGTTTGATATACTAGGCAAGGCTGTTGAGCTGCTTATATCATACCCGCTATGCGACTACTGCCTAGGCAGGCAGTTCGCTAGGCTGGGATATGGGTTGAGCAACAGGCAGCGGGGAGAGGCTCTAAAGACGACGATAGCCATGCTCATCCACTCCTGGGTTGAGGAGGGGGAGGAGCTGGAGAAAGCCAAGGAGATAGCAGCCAACGGAGGGTTGAACGCCGTAATCCAAGTCCTTGAGAAGAAGACGGGTGAGAAGCTGGTGGGTAGGGAATGTACGTTATGCAGCGGCCTACTCTCGGAGGAACGCTTCGAGGAGCTGGCAGGCCGTATAGCTAGAGAGCTGAAGACCTACGAGTTCAGGACATTCCTTACAGGTGCTGTGGTCCCACCCGCTATCAGAGAGGCTGAGGACAGGATAAGGTCAGGGCTCAACATAGCAACGGGGGAGGATATAAAGAACGACATAACACGCGGAGTTGGGAGACGGGTGGCTGAGCTCACCGGAGCTAAGGTGGAGTACCTAAACCCCGACATAACGATACTGGTGGACTATTTCAACTCCACCTTCCAGCTGCAGGTGAACCCGGTCTTCATCTACGGCGTCTACCTGAAGCACAAACGCTTCATACCCCAGACCATATGGTTCTGCCGCCGCTGCTGGGGCCGTGGATGCAGCTCCTGCAACTACACGGGGAGGGAGTACGAGACCAGCGTCAGCGAGCTGGTGGGGGTCCCGGCCATGGAGTATTTCGAGGCCCTCGACTATAAGTTCCACGCAGCGGGTAGGGAGGATGTAGACGCCCTAGTGGAGGGGACTGGAAGACCCTTCGTGCTGGAGCTTAAACACCCTAGGAAACGGCTACTGGACCTGAAGAGGCTGGAGGAGTTGATAAACAGCCGCTCCGCCGGTGTGGTTGAGGTTAGGGAGCTCCGCTTCTCATCCCGCAGGGAGCTTAGAGAGCTTAAGGCCATGTCCCCAAGGGCTTCGAAGACATACGTGGCGGAGGTGGTATTCTCCTCTCCAGTTGAAGCAAGTAAGCTGGCGGAGGTGGAGGAGAGGTTCAGGAACGTAACGATAGAGCAGAGAACCCCCAAACGAGTTCTGCGCCGCCGCTCAGATAGGGTAAGGAATAAGCTGCTGCATGAAGTTAAGGTTCTGGAGCATAGTGGGAATAGGGTTGTCTTCAGAATAAGGACGCAGGGAGGGCTTTACGTCAAGGAGCTGATAGACGGGGATAACGGCCGTACTAGGCCCAGCATATCCGAGCTGCTGGGAGCAGAGCCTGAGCAGATAAAATTAACGGTGGTTGAGGTGGAGCATAAGCTGATTCAGGAGCAACAGTTAAGTAGCGGAGCATAGCCTTATCGAGGGGCTAAAGCTAAATAAATAAAGGAAGCGTCTTATACCTACTCTAGAGGTGCTGGGGATAGGTCATGGCAAGGTCTAAAGGCTTCAAGAGAAAGACCAGAAGCCTACTAACCCGGCCTGTAGGGGCTAGAAGCGGCCCAAGGCCGGATATCTACCTGATGGAGTATAAACCAGGGGATAAGGTTTTGATAATACTAGACCCTAGCGTGCATAAGGGGATGCCCCACAGAAGATACCACGGCAAGGTAGGTACTGTTATAGAGAAACGGGGCCGCGGGTATGTTGTTAGGGTTATGCAGGGGAATAAACTTAAGGAGGTGGCAGTTCTCCCCGACCATTTAAAACCCTTGGTGAACCAGCATGGCTAAGAAGGTGATAGCGAAGACAGAGGTCCCCATGGCTGTCGTGGCCAAGATTCTATCGGAGCATGAGTCGGCTTTATCCCCCCTCCAGATGAGGACACTAAGCTATGTCAGGAAGTTCTCTAGACTAACAGCTGATCAGGCCGAGCTGCTTGTGAAGAGGCTTATGCAGGAGTATGAGCTAACCCGAAAGGAGGCTGTTCAGGTGGCTGATATATGCCCCACCGATGTTGATGAGCTTAGAAACGTGCTGAGCGGGTTTAAGAGGCTTGTATCCTTCCTCCTCTTCTCGGAGGAGAAGATGCAGGGAATCGTGAACTTGGTGAAGCAGGCGCTTAACGGCGAGCTGAGGGACTAGCCGCAGAGCTGGGATGCATCTTACTTATATGCATTAAGGTTTAGGAAAATTACGGTGAATAATATATGCACCGCTTCAAGCCTAAGCGCTACGAGGAGTATGGCTACGTCCTCGACGTATTCCCAGCCTCCCGTAAGCCCGGTTATCAAGTCGCGAGAAACGAGTTTATAGTACAGATACTAGGGGAGGAATACTTCACCCTACTAGAAGCAGCTGTAAACGAGAGGTATAAACCCCAGATAGGGTTTAGAATATACATAGGGAGGGAGGCCCCCCGCGAGCTTATACGTATAATAAAGCGTATAACCTCCGACGAGCTGACGGAGATAGCCAGGATAAACCTAGAGAACATAGTCCAGAAGGTAGTGACGGAGCAGGAGAGCAGGTTCGTAGAGTTCTTCAACAGAAGCAACCCAATATCCCCTAGGCTACATGCCCTAGAGCTAATACCAGGCGTAGGTAAGAAGATGCTGCAGAAGGTTCTGGAGGAAAGGGATGCGGAACCCTTCGAAAGCTACGAGGATATAAAAAAACGGGTAGGCCTGCTGGA
>DQVM01000052.1 GCA_015661775.1 Candidatus Caldarchaeum subterraneum
ATGCCGTGAACCCGAAAAGGAATTGAAAGTTGATGAGGAGCTAGGAGAATGGAGAGAAATCGGGGATACGTAAATCCGAAAAGGAATTGAAAGACTATTACCTCCTTGATTGCGTTTACGATACTTTCACCGACGCCCCGTGAATCCTAAAAGGAATTGAAAGTATATAATCACGCCTTTCACTGCGTCAGTCGAGGGATAATCGTGAATCCGAAGAGGAATTGAAAGAAATAGCTGTATTTCTGTGTTAAATCCTTTTTCGTTGCGTGAATCTGTGAAGGGGGTGGGTTATGTTAGGAATTTGTTTCTTATTTTTGCGCTTATGTAGTCTAGTGTGAGTACTATTGTTAGTATTATTATTAGGGTGGTTAGGAGGCCGTCGTATTTTAGTGATTGTATTAGTGTTATTATGAGGAAGCCTATCCCCCCAGCCCCCACCAAACCTACTATGCTTGACGCCCTTACGTTGTATTCGAAGATGAAGAGGAGCTGGCTTATTATGTAGTTGGCCGACTCTGGGATTATGGCGTATTTTAGTATCTGGAGCTTCGAAGCCCCCACCCCCTTCACAGCATCTATAACCTCGCTACTCACCGCGTCGAATGCCTCGTAGAAGAGCTTACCCAAATAGCCTATCGTGTACATGCTCAGCGCCAGAACCCCTGCTACGGGGCCGAAGCCTACTACGATGACGAACAGCAGGGCCCAGAGTATGGCTGGGATTGTTCTAATCAACGCTAGGAATGCTCTGAAGAATGCTCTAACAGGGTTTGAGAAGACAAGCCTCGTGCTGAACATGGCGAATATTATAGAGAACGCCCCTCCTATAACAGTCCCGGCGAAAGCCATCAGCACAGTCTCAACGACAGCAGAGATAACCTGAGGGAGTATAGTTAAGTCGGGTGGGAACATCTCATTCAACAGCACCACAAAGTTCTGTACCTTCAGCAGCTCCCCGGCCCTGAAGAACCCAAGATACCAGAGGGTAGCCACAAAAGCCACAGCTACTGAGATAACCCACCCAGCCGAGCTCCCCCGCCTCATCTCATAGCACTTACTAAATCACGCTCATCAATCATACCATGCACAGCTCTAAACACTATCTCCCCACCCCTCATAACGAGAACCTCATCAGCATAGCTGGGAGCCAGCTGGATGTCATGCGTCGTTATAACCACCCCTATCTTCCTTTGCTCCGCTAATCTCTTAAAGTCATTCAAAACCTCAAGGGAGGTTACTGGGTCCAGCTGGCTTATGAACTCGTCAGCCAGTATTATCTCAGGGTTCTGCATCAGGGCCCTGGCTATCGCTACCCTCTGACGCTGGCCCCCGCTTATCCTAGAAACCTTCGTGTAACATAGGTCGTGTATCTTCAGCATCCTCAGGATTTCTTCAGCCTTCTTCACCTCATGCTCTGGGAATCTCCCAATAAGGGAGCTTAGCGTCGAGACCCTGGAGAGGGCCCCTACTATAACGTTATCCAGGACTGTAAGGTTGTTGATGACCCCGAAGCCCTGAGGGATATAGCCTATGGCGCTGTACGAATCACGCCTTACTTGAGCGTTGTTTATGATTGTTCTTTCTTTATACCTTATCTCCCCTCTGACTGGTTTCAATATTCCTTTAAAAAGTTTGAGTAGTGTGGTTTTACCCACCCCGCTCCTCCCGAATATCATATACATTCTTCCGCTGCCTATCGTCATCGAGATTCCTTTTATTATGTAGTTTCTCCCATCGTAGGAGAACCATATATCCCTGGCCTCCAGCAGGTTGGTCAAGTGAACTCCAGCCCCGTCATTTCTATGAACTTACTCAGCGAGCCTAGGTGTTCTTCGGTGGTTGATTCTCTGAACCCTACGAATATAGCAGAGACCAGCCTCTTCATCATATCCCTATACTCTTCTCGCCCAAGCTCTGTGAATGCTAGTTTTATCCTCTGCTTAAGCTCTTCAGGTAGGTCTTTCACCGCAACTACGACATGCGACGGTAGGGGGCCTTGCTTCTCCAATACCCTGCTGTTGTCTATAGCCTCCTTGTATAGGTCGTAGGCTACGTCCCCAGCTATCACCGCTACATCCACCTGCCCAGCCTTAAGAGCGGCCCAGCACTGCCCATACCCTCCGCCAAAAACAGCCTCGCCGAAGAAGCTCTCAGGATCAGCCGGCTTCCCCTCCTCCACCTTAACCAACCCCAGCTCCACCAACTTAGCAAGAGGGGCTAGGTATCCTGATGAGGATAAGGGGCTTGGGAAGCAGGCTTTCCTACCCCGTAGTTCTTGGAGCGACTGGTATGGGCTGTCTTTTAGGACTATCCAGTAAGAGAAGTAGTAGGTCTCTTCCACCACCTTCCCGTCTATCGCCACCGTCCTGACCTCGGCTAAGATAACCTCCGAGTCGGCTTTGCTGGTTGCAATATACGCCGGCCACGAACCCATGAGGGCTAGATGGGCGTTCCTGAACCTAAGAGCCTCCACAACAGCTGCGTAGTTGGTTGGGACGTAGATCTCAACAGGTAGATCAAGGCGCTCCTCCAAGAATAGCCTAAGCTGCTCCGCCCTAGACTTTATCTCAACTGGGTTTTGGGTGGGTTGGACAGCTATCACCAGCTTGTCAATCCCTTCCTGCTGGGGTTGTAGGATAAAGAATGCGGCTGAAGCCGATACCGCTGCTGCGGCTATTGCGAGGATGAGCAGCGTGGGTTTGATTTTGAGGGGCTTCATCTCATCACCTTTGATTATAACGGCGTTATAGTTTTATTTAAAGTTCTCTACGTGAAATAATAACATTCACAACGTTAATTCACGTAGGTTGAGCGTAACGTGAAAAACTAGACATACTCGCTGTGAAACCAGTTATGAAAGAGCATGAACCCAAGCGGTCTAAAGATGGAGAAGATACTCCCACCACTCAGAGCGGTTATGGCACGTATCCTAGTAGAGCAGTATGGAATACGCAGGAGGGAGGTTGCTGAAATCCTTGGGATAAGCCCCCAAGCGGTCACCCAGTACCTACAGGGAGTAAGAGCCCCCGAGGCCCTTAAGATGACGAGAAACAAACAGGTACTAGGGATTATAGAGGATGGCTGTAGGAAGCTGGCCAGCCGTAGAAGGCCTTTGATGCAGTCCGAGCTCCTTGACTTGGCTTTCCAGGTTTCAAGCATCCTGGGTAAGGCGGAGGTTGCTGAGGAGTTTTCTCAAGGCGTTGAGGCTAGGGAGGTGCTGCTGGAGCTTCTCAGGGCCAGGCTTCAGGAGGAGCAGAAGGCCGCTGAGCTCTTCATGGGGCTTGCGGTGAAGATGCGGAACGACCTAACCAGACTCCTCTTCAGACAAATAGCAACCGACAGCATAAGGCATGCGGACATAATAACAGCTATAATCTCCGAGCTGGAGCGGGGGGATAATATACAACCAGACCTACCGTCGGTCAGGGAGCTGGAGAAGCTGATGCAGGAGGAGCAGGCGGCGCATGAGAAGGAGCTTCAGGAGGTTAGGGAGAGGCTGAGTAACGAGGTTATATCCCTGCTGCTGGACTCCATAGACGCCGACGAGGCTAAACACGACATGCTGCTCAGCAAGCTTATTGAGATAGCTAAGCGGAGGAAGAAGTAGAAGCCTACTCAGGAGTATCTAACCCAAGCCGCCTGCGTAGGGAGAGTATCTTCTCAACATGCTCCTCAGCAAGGGTTTTGAGCTTATCTTCATCCACATCCAGGCCGTGTTTTCTTCTCACCTCAAGCTTGTTACGGGCCCATCTCAAGGCTAATTCCCTAACCTCCTGAATTGTTATCTCACGTTTCAGAATCTCATGAGCTATCTCCCTAAACTCCTCCAGCTCTTTTTCCATCCCCATCACCTAAGCCGGGTGTTGTTATTATCCGTTTCCTCAGCAGAGGGGCTGCGGCCACGCTCAACATCGTGAATACTAGAGGATAGGTTAAGGCAGTCGTGTATCCCATCTCCTCAGCCAGATAACCCATGACGAAGCCCGTTAAAACAGGCCCCAACAGGCCGCTGGTGAAGAGAAGCCTACTTATCTGGATACTCGCGTATGCCCCAGACTCCTCCGATATGAGAGCATAGGTTACGGGGAAATACATAGCCGTGCAAGTCGCCTGTATAACTAGGAAGATTATGTAGAGCATGTTATAGGGGGCGTATGCTATATACGCTGTGGAGAGGAGGGTTAGGATGGTTAAGACGGTCATGACGTTCACCCTCCCGTATCGGTCTGAGAGGAAACCGCCAAGCGGCTGGCCAACAAGCCCCAAGAGCCTGCTCAGCCCCACCACCATGCCTGCGAAAGCCTTCTCCAACCCAAAGACATCAACCAAATAGAGAGGGATTATCTGAACAACCCCCATATTACCTATCAACACCCCCACAGTAACTGCTATTACCGTAAGAAGACGCCTTGGAGGCATCAGCTTAGCATCTACACGGGCCTGCTCAGCCACGGAGGAGGTGGAGGGGGCCAACGCCATTAGGAGCAGACCAGCCGCCAGCGGGGCGAGGGCCCAGATAAGAAAGACACTACCCAAAGGCAGGGCAGCAGCCAGGAGAGCGGTAACAACAGGCCCCAACGTCTGTCCAGTAGGGGCTGCAGCCTCGTGGATACCTATTATCAACCCCCTCCTCCTACCTGCGAATAGGCTAGAAACCCAGGGGATGGCTGCTGGGAGGTAGAGGCCTAGAAACACGCCTGTGGATACCAGCAGTATGAAGAGTAGGGTTGTGTCGTTTGAATACCCCGCTGCTGCGAAAGAAGCCGCGGCCCCTACGGCGCTTATGACTACCGCCCGTTTGTATCCTATTCTTATTACTATGTGGCCTGCGAAGAGGATTGAGGCGTAGAAGCTTATCATGGGGGCTACTACGTATGAGGTTGTCTGGAATATGGTAAGCGAGAGCTCCTCGCGTAGAAACGGGGCTAGGGCCGGCATGGCTAGGCGTGTGCCGTGGTTCCACATCCACGCAACCCAGCATAAAGCCAGTATCAGGACTCCGCCTCTCAGATGCTTCAAGACGGAAATACGGGATTAAACCAATTAAATTACCTTAAGCCTCCTCTATCTGTTTTATGAACTCCTCGTAGCTGTTGGTGGGCAGTTTACACGTGAAGTTCCTACATACGTATGCTGTTGTTTTTCCGTTTTTCACCTCCCTACCCTCAGCCAGCTTGAATATCCTACTAACATCCCCCAGCATATCATCGCTTAGCAGCATAGAGACGGTATCAGGCATGTAACGCCCAGCCAACGCCTTTCTATACATATCCAGCTCATCCCCAACTACCACAACCTCCCTGCGGGGCGAGAGGAGAAGGTCCAAGCCCAGCAACGCGTATGTATGGCCCGCTGGGTCGTTTGATATCGTCCTCCAGAAGAGCTTAAGCGTCTCCTCAGCCTTCTCCAGATACTCCACCCTGCCTGTATACTCGCTCAGCTTAATCAAGCAGATTACTGCTGCGGAGTTTCCTGAGGGGGTTACTCCGTCTCGGCATTCTTTTATCACCATAGGCGTCTCCTCCGCTTCGCTTTTGAAGAAGAACCCGCCTCCGCTGGGGTCCCACAGGCGTTTTATCATCTCCTCAGCAAGCTCCACAGCTTTCTCCAGCCACTTAACGTCGTAACACGCTTCGTAGAGGTTTATCAACCCCTCTATGAGGAAGGCGTAGTCCTCTAGGTTGGCCGGTATAGCGGCCTCCCCCTCCCTGTAACGCCTCAGCAGACCCGACCCACCGGTTAGGTTACGTAGTATGAAGCCAGCGGCCTGTTCAGCGGCCTCTAGGTAACGTCTCCTACCCAAGACCTTGTATCCTAGGCTCAGGGATGAGATGGCTAAGCCGTTCCACGACGTTAGTATCTTATCATCCACCGCGGGTTTGGTTCTTTTCTCCCTCGCCTCCAGCAGCCTCTTATTGGCCTCTTGTATTCTCCCCCGAAGCTCCTCAGGTTTTAGGCCCTCGTCCCTCGCCAACGCCTCAAGAGACCAGCCCACGCTAAGCACGTTACGCCCCGCCTCGAAGTTCCCCTCACCAGAGACGCCGTAGTATCTGCAGACCAGCCTCCCAAGATCACCGCCCAGTAAGTTGATTATCTCCTCCCTCGTCCATGTGTAGTAGAAGCCCTCCCCCTCCGGTGTGTCTGCATCCACCGCCGAGTAGAAGCCCCCCTCCCTACTCCGCATCTCCCTGAGCATCCACTCTAGGGTCTTGGCAGCGGTGTCCAGCATATCGCCATCCCCGGTTAGGATACCGTTCTCAAGATAAGCCCTGGCTAGGAGGGCGTTGTCGTAGAGCATCTTCTCGAAGTGGGGTACTAGCCAGTATCGGTCGGTTGAGTAGCGGTGGAAACCCCCTGCGAGGTGGTCGTGGATTCCCCCAGCAGCTATCCTAGCCAGGGTGTGGGAGGCCATGCTCAGCGCCAGCGTGCTCCTCCGCCTCCAGCTGTAGTGGTGTAGGAAGAAGAGGTAGACGGGCATCGGGAACTTAGGAGCCCCGCCGAAGCCGCCGTAGGCGTTGTCGTATGCGGTTACGAGGCTGTCGAAGGCCGTTTCGTATGGCTCTGTTGAAAGCTCCCCTGAGTGTTTAACATGCGTATAAAGCTGCTTCACCGTGCTGTTAAGCTCCTCAGCTGACTTGATTATCTCCTCCCTCCTAGTCCTCCACGCCTGGGCTACCGCCTTCAGAACCTCGTCGAACCCCGGTAGGCCGCCTCTACGCCTAGGGGGGAAGTATGTCCCTCCGTAGAAGGGCTTGAGGTCCGGTGTTAGGAAGACGGTTAGGGGCCAGCCTCCGCTCCCCGTCATAAGCTGGACAGCCTTCATGTAAACCTCATCCACGTCGGGCCTCTCCTCCCTATCCACCTTAACAGCTATGAAGTTCTCGTTGATTATCTTCGCTATCTCCTCATTCTCGAAGGACTCCCTCTCCATGACGCTACACCAGTGGCAGGTTGCGTACCCTATGCTGAGCAGGATGGGTTTATCCTCCCTCCTAGCCCTCTCGAAGGCCTCCTCCCCCCATGGATACCAGTCCACGGGGTTGTGGGCGTGTTTAAGCAGGTATGGGCTCTTCTCGTTAATCAGACGGTTAGGCATCCACAGAACATCCAACCCCCTAAGTTTTATGTCTATCCTAATGACGTGCTAACTCTTTTTAACCAGATTCAACAGGCAGTTTATCGGATATGCTGAAGAGACGATGGAGGCTGGCGTTAATCCTCGCCCTGCTTCTTCTCCCGCTTACACACCCAGCGTCGGGTCAGGGTGATGAGATAGAGCCAGTCCCACCCGGCACACCCTCAGGAGAGATAACCATAGTGGTGATAGACTGCGAGACCCGTGCTCCTATAACCGGAGCTGACGTTACGCTGGAGAACCCCAGCCACACGGTTAATGCGGTTACGATAGACGGAGAGGCTGTCCTGACGGTCTATGATTGGTGGTATAGCTACTTGATAACCCACGAGGATTACATCCCCATCTCAGACGTTAAGAGGTTCAAGCCGGGTGTTGAGTATGAGTTCTGCCTCATCCCCAGGGTTAGGGGTGAGTGGAGGGTCTTCGCAGATATCCTGAGGGTTGGGGGAGACCTATACCCCGGAGGCGAGGGGTGGATGCTGGTTAGGATAAGAAACCTAGAGGCTGGGTACTTCAGGATACATAGGATAAGGGCATACGTGGAGGGGCTGGACAAACCCATAGCTGATGAGAAATACCCAAACCCCCTCCTCCTCCCCAAAGACTTCTACATAGACGTTAACATAACCGTTAAACCACCCTCCACAGCGCCGACAGGGAGGCTGATGACCGAGCTACGGATGAAGGCCACGTTCTACTACGATGAAAACAGATGGGCAGGCCCGCTAACGGCATACCTAAACCTAGACTTTATCCTGCTGAAGAGGTTCAGGAGCTTAAGGTTCGACGTAGTTGATTACTGGGGTTTGAACAACGTCCCCAACGTGGTTGTAGTTATGCGGAGATCCCTACCGGGTGTTGAGGCGGAGCATGTCTTCACCAGCGGGAACGGGACGGTCTTCGTCAAGAAGCTCAGCGATGGAGTGTATGAGATGGAGGTGTACTACGACTCCCCATACGACGGTGAGAGGTACTTGATAAGACGGGTGAGGAAGGGCCTTCTGAATCTTGCTAGGGAGGAGATGTTGAAGACCCTCGTCTCCGACGTTAGGGTCTCGGTCTATACGCTGGGTAACAAACCCTTGGCAGGGGCTGAGGTTTCGCTTGGCATGGTTAAGGCCCTGGCAGGCGAGGATGGCCAGCTGGTCTTCCACAACGTACCCAGGGGAGAATATCCTGTCAAGGTCTTCTGGAGGGGGGTTGAGGTTTACTCATCCAACGCCTCCGTAGGCCTCCCCCCAAGCCCTGCCATAGGCTCTCCGGGTGCTGAGGTAAACGCCAGAGCCGACGTAGGCGGGTTTACCCTAGAGCTTCTAGACGCATACGGGGAGGAGCTGGGTTTGAACACCACCATCATACTAACAGGGCCCGTATCGGAGGAGAAGAGAGCAAGCGAAAGAGTCTCCTTCA
>DQVM01000118.1 GCA_015661775.1 Candidatus Caldarchaeum subterraneum
GCTGACTAACTTAGTAGTTGACATGAATAATCCCTGCCCTCCGGCGTGTGTTAAGGATTAAAGCAACCAATCCAGCAGCCCGCTTTCCACGATGCAGCTGGTTAGCAGTTACGAGATACTTGACTCGTGGAAGTACGCAGACAGGCGTTGGGGGAATAAGCTGCATAGGATGATGTCTAGATCGGGGTCTTTCCCACCTGCGTTGGCTCACTGGTTTGTGGCTAAGTACTCTGACGTAGGTCAGGTAGTTCTTGACCCCTTCTCGGGGAAGGGGACCCTTCCTCTAGAGGCGTGTCTGATGGGCCGGGTTGGGATAGGTAACGACCTTGCTCCGGAGGCGTATACCGTAACTAGGGCCAAAGTGAGGGCGGTAACATTGGCTGAGGTTAGGGCTTGGGTTAACGACGCGGCGCGTAGAATGCGGCCTGATACGGTCAGCGTATACGACGCGGAGGAGGATGTTAGAATATTCTTCAGCTCCTCCACACTAAAGCAGATACTAGCTGTACGTGAGCTTCTCCTACACGATGAAAGCGACTTAGCCTTCTTCATCAAGGGAGTGATGCTGGGAATTCTGCACGGCCCCTCCGAGCTCCACCTCAGCATACCCTGCAGCCACTCCTTCTCCATGTCCCCCAAATACTTACGTAGATACGCAAAGAAGCATAATCTAAGAAAACCGGCTAGAAACGTGCTAAGATGCATACTCAAGAGGGCTGAGAACTTACTGAAGGACGGCATACCAAGTGTTAAGGGAAGAGCATTCATGTACGACGCCCGTAGTCTACCGCTGCCAGATGGAAGCGTAAACTTGATAGTAACCTCGCCGCCGTACTTCAACATGCAGACATACGCTTGGGATAACTGGCTTAGATTATGGTTTCTGGGGTATAGGTATGAGGATGTCAGAAAAAGACTCTTCGAAACCCAGTCAATACCTTGTTTCCTAGACTTCATGCGTAAGGCGTTTAAGGAGATGTATAGAGTGTTGAAGGATAATTCAGCGTGCATCATAGTGGTGGGAGACGTTAAGCTAGGGAAAAAGATAGTTGATATGGCTTCGCTTCTAGTCAAGCCCGCTGAGAGAGTAGGGTTTGAGATTGCTGGAATAATCTCAGACAACATACCGAAGGAGAAGAAATACCTGATGTACCTCAGCTCAAGTCAAGGTGTAAGAAGGGAGAAGATACTGATACTTCACAAAGGAACTGTGAAGATCAGAAACACCCCCGCTGCGTGGTCTAGTGAGATCAGAGAGGAGGTGAGGACATGGTGATATACGAAACCCACGGCGACGTATGTAGGGTAGGGTATCTACGCGTAGTAGCATGCCTAGCTGACGATAGGATTCCCAAAACCTTCGATTACCTAGCTTCTCAACTCTACGAGGTAGCTAGGCAACGTGATAAGATTAAACGGTATGACGTAACTGGAATCATAGCAAGCAACGTTAACGCCCGGAACTACGTAATCTTAGCCGCTGAAACAGGTATAATAGACAGACACACGCAGAAACGAGCAGCTTATGGAAGTATATATGCCCAGCTGGAGTCTGCTAAGAGGATAAATGACATAATAGATGGCCGAGTAAACGCTGAAGCTGATGATTTCATAACACTGACACAAGCTGAGAAGATTTTCTTCATGCATATACTGATAGAACATGACCACCCGTTCTTAGGAGAGATAATCCTCTGGGCACTTAAGCAGAGGAGATTCAACAGAACAACAGCCATGAACTATATAATGGAGGACATATATCCAGAAGCGCTTGCAAAATCGCTTCAGACAGCCAGCTCTAAAAAGCGGGATATAATAAGAAAAGAGATTGACGATGCGGAGAGATTTAAGGATAGACGTCTATCGTATTCCTCGCAAGCCGAATGGATTAGAACGCGTCAATACGCGAAGTATAGGCACGTTGCTCCACCTAGGCTGGAGTGGCTTGTTGACTTAAGTATCTTGAATAGAGAGGGCCGTGGGAAGTTCTCAGTAAACCCTGAGATAGCTCGGATGGGGTACGAGCTAGAGAGAGTGCTGCGCCTCCCCATGAAGAAGATGCGGGAGGAGCTCTTCACAAGCATATACCCATATCTAGGAAACTGGTCTAAGGCAGACCAAGAGGAGATAGCCAAGACCATCGTAGAAGGTTACCATAGATTCGTATACTCAGGGGTTAAACAGGTTAAGCTGGAGGTTCTGGAGATGTACGCATGCTTCAGGCTACTGGAACGAGGTATGATTACAACACCCAACACCGTCCATCAAGTATTCAACAGCCTTACAATAAAATACCCCGATAAAGTCTTCATAACGCCTACAACGGGGGAGGTGGAGATAGCCGAGGACAGCGCCAGGGGCTACACAATTATCTAAATCTCTTTTATCGGAGTGTTTAAAAAGAGAAGTTAGGGCGGGGTTTATTCTCCTTCTTCTGTCTGTTCTTCATGAAAACACCTAATCTGGATAAGGTGCTGGTTTCTGAGAGCTTTCTCCCAACGACTGGGGGCCAGTCTTCAACTCCTAGCTGGAGCATAGAAAATTCCTCGTACAGGTATTTATTCCGCCTTCATGGAGAGAGGTGGAGAACTCACTAAACGCTTCTCGGAGAATAGAGGGTTGGGAGTTGATTATATATGCTTCAAGATTCTAAGAGTGTTTAACGTGGGTTATGTACGTTTATTAGAAGGCTGAGTAGCTACTCAAAATAGAGATGCAGCTCCTCTCCTTCA
>DQVM01000147.1 GCA_015661775.1 Candidatus Caldarchaeum subterraneum
AACGGAGCAAAGAAGTTAATGGTCCAGTTTATCAGCAAATCAACAAACGTTTCTTCCAAGCCCGATGAATGAAGAAATAGTTAACTAATTAAAATTTCTCAGCCAACGGCAATTGGGGGATAACTATTTTAAAATCCAATAAGGATAGGGTTGATAAACGTATGAGCAAGAAGGAAGTAACATGCAAGTATTGTGGCCGGAGACTCGTGGGTGGGAGAGCTCTAAAAGACCACATAAAAGCTAAGCATAAACCCCAATATCTGCTCATGACCGTAGTTCCATATCTAGTTATAGTGCTGGTAATAGCCTTTGCATCAGCTGCCTTCCTCCCCCAATACCTAGAAGATCTCAGGAATAGAAATACAGCTACTGAAGTTAATGTAAATCCTGAAGATATTCTTAACAGGTTTTTAACACCTACAGATAGACTGATTAAACATATCCACGTTTTCTTAAGTATCAGAGTAGATAACCAGGAAATCACAATACCTCCGGGAATCGGCATAGTAGGTGGCCGGGAGAAGTATATGCACACCCACGACGACTCGGGTATTATACATATAGAAACACCTATAGACTACCCGTTTACGTTAGGAGATTTCTTCAAAGTTTGGGACAAGAGGTTTGACGAAAACTGTGTGGGAGAATACTGCGGTAATGTAACTGTAATAGTTAATGGCCAGAATATAGAGACGCCCTGGAATTATGTTCTAGAAAACCAGGATAATATAACTATAGAGGTTGATACCGGAAAGTAGCTTATATGAGAGCCCTTCCCACATAAATGCTTGGATTGCTGAGCGCGAAGACCCGTCTTAGTAAAAGGTTGGTTTCAATAGCGCTAAGCGAAGGGTATCAAATAACCAGCGACGCCATCAAACTACTGGAGAAAACCCAAAACCCAGTCGATACATTAATAAAAATAATACACACAAGCAGTAAAGAAAACAAGTTACAGAAGAGAAAAGTAATAGACTCCGAGCTGGTTTCAGCCTCGCTCGAAATACCTAAGGAGCAACAGCCCACGGCAATACCCCAAGAGAGGAGCGAAGAAGAGATATACAGACGATTAATAGATCCACATTATGAGATTCTCTTCTCATGGCCTGGGGATTATAAAATTGATGGAGAGATAAACGAGTTTATGCAATATTTCAAGAGTAAGTATTATAAGTTGAGACGGATTATTGAGCATAGGAGACAGGGTTATATCCCTATTGTGGAACTTGCCCACATACAGAACGGTTCTGAAGCTTTCTTTATAGGTATGGTGATGGAGAAGAAGGAGAACGAGAAGGCAATAATACTGCAGTGTGATGATTTATCCGGATATACACGTGTCATAATACCTAAGAAAGATGAGAAATTAATGAGAGAAGCTGAGGATATACTTCCGGATCAAGTTCTAGGGTTTAAGGTTAGGAAACTGGACAACGGCTCGTATGTGGCCTCTGAGATACATTTCCCAGAGGTTGATAGCATAAGAAGAGCTAACAGCAACGTTGAGCTGAAGCACGAGGTTTACGCCTGTCTTATCTCTGATGTCCATGTTGGAAGTAAGAAGTTTAGGAGGGATTTGTTTGAGAGGTTTTTAGATTGGCTTGCAAGGTCTAGGGATGGCGTGGCTAAAAGAGTAAAGTATCTAGTCATTAATGGGGATTTTGTTGATGGTATAGGTGTTTATCCCCGCCAGGAGAAGGAGCTGGAGACCGCTGATGTTGAGGAACAGTTCAGGGAAGGGGCTAAGCTACTGGCCGAGATACCTGATGAGGTGGAGATAATACTATGCCCCGGCAACCACGAGCCTGTGCGTAAATCCCTGCCCCAACCCCCCATAGGCGGAAAATACCGGAATATACTGAACAAGGCTAGGCGAATAAACTTCGGTACAAACCCATCAACAATCATACTACATGGAAGGAGGCTTATCGTCTACCACGGCCAAGGGCTGGAGGAGGTCATAGAATACTCCCAGAACATATCGTATAGTATACTGGATAAGAAAATAGACGAAGCTCTGGTTAAACTGATGAGAAGCCGACACCTAGCTCCCTGCTACGGCGGTAATACGCAGGTAATGCCCCTCCCTGAAGACCCCTTAGTTATAGAGGAGACCCCAGACCTGCTTCACACAGGCCACACCCACACCGCAACAGCCCTAAACTACAAAGGCGTCTACCTAATCAACAGCGGAACATGGCAAGACCAAACCGACTACCAGAAAAACCTCGGAATAAACCCAACAGTAGGAACTGCAATACTAGTAGAGCTCTCCAAGATGAAGATCTCAATAATGCACTTCACATAGCTGTTCACTCTTGAAATATTTATATGAATCAATCTAGTGTTCAAAACCATGAGCGGCGAAGAAGATAATGATGTCATAGACCTAATAGTGGTTGGCTTCGAAGGAGATGACTGCCTAGTCTCACCTACAGCTCCTTTATCACCTGAGGAGATGCAGAAGCTGGTGGGTAAGGATGTTGAGTATGAGGATTTCAAAGGCGTTGTATGGAAGGGCACCGCCTTAGAACTTGTGGATAACGAGATTCTCAGGGTCAGGTTTGAAGAAGCTGCTCTCTCGGAAGGAGGCCCATCCGGACTGGGGCAGGGAAGCCTAGTAAGAATAAAAAAACCAAAGTAAGCATATGCATACAAGACAGGTTTTATTTTACTAATCTCACTACTTGCAGGCATTACGCATCTAGAATTTGATGCCCTGCTTATGCACATTACTATACAACACAGCTACCTACTCCCAATTCTTGTACAGCCTACATAACCATTCCTCTTCGGACTAGCCTTAATTTTCTTTGCAGTATGTCTTCTTTTCAAAGATACAGCAAAGCCGATAAAGAATAAATAAGTAATATCTAACGTGCTAAACATCTGCACCCTCCTACTAATTCTCATCATAAACCTGCTGAGAAAGTAATTAACCAGCCTCATGTAGATACTTTAACAATATGCAGAGAAGGTTTGACGTATGCATAGCTGGAGCAGGTGTTGCAGGATTAACAACAGCCTACTTACTTGCTAAAAGAGGCTATGAAGTATGCCTGATAGAACGTACCGAGCATGCCAGAGAAGCTTCAAGATATAATGCGGGCCTGATAGTACCTTCCATGGCCGTTACAGAGCTCTATAAAATAGAGCTTAAAAAAGCATTAGAATGGCTGTTAAACCCCAGTTCCCCTATTAAGGTTAAACCCGCCATACTCCTAAAAGAACTCAAATGGATACTACATTTCATGCGTATGCATGGTATAAAACGTGAAGAAGGTTTGGAAGCTTTACGTAAACTGGGTGAACTAAGCATGAACACCCTTGAGAGGATAATATCGGTGGAGAATATTGAATGTAAGTTTATGCGTAAAGGCGTGATGGAGGTTTATGTCAACGAGAATAGTCTCCACGCAACTTATGAAGAGGCTGAAAATATAATCCCTAAAGAATATTTCACACTCGTTTCCGAGAGTGAAATACCTTACTTCCTACGTAACGTGGCTGGCGGTATTTTATACCTGAAAGACGCGTGCCTATCACCTGACCTATTCCTAGACGGCTTAAGCAATACCCTAGCCGAGATGAACCAAGTAACCATCTTAAACAAAAATGAAGTAACTAGCATAATGCCTGTGAACAGTACTTTAAAAACCGCTGGAGGAGCTGAGATACGGTATAGGAACTTGGTAATAGCAGCAGGCCCGTGGTCTAGAGGTTTATTATCAGGGTTGGGGACTAAGCTTAAGGTATTGCCAGCGAAGGGTTATTGTATACTTCTTCATAAACCAGATTGCAGTATTGAAATTCCTCTAATGCTTGAGGAGTATGGTATAGGCGTTAACCCGTGTAACGCGCCTATAATACGGATTACAGGTTTCTTCGAGCTGTCTGGATTTGATAAGAGTATACCGAGAGAGCGTTTAGAGTTAATTATGCGTAGAGTATCTTACCACATTCCCGTTTTAGCAGGTGCTGAAGTATTGGAGCAGGCTTCTGGTCTTAGGCCCTGCGTCTCGCGTAGAATACCCGTTATATCCCAGCATGCTAAATTTAGAAATATCTACATAATAACCGGCCACTGTAGGCTTGGTATGACTCTCTCATCTGGAAGCGCCGAGTTAGTAAGTAGGATGATAGCAGGGGAGGAACTGCCTTTCGATATTAGTTTATTTTCACTTCCTCAGTAATGCTTTCCATGTAAACGATTTAACCACCAGCGTCTCCAGTTTAAATCCTATCGACTCCGCTATGCTTAGCATCTCTCTATAATCTGTTCCATGACCTAGCGTTCTCTGTTTAATAGGCTCGTTTATGAGTAAAACTCCGTTCTCAGCGATTTTAGAATACGCTTCTTGCAACGCTCTTTCTCTATAACTGAAGTGATGCAGGCTTAACATCATTACAGCCTTACTAACTGAGCAGTCCTTTATTCCATTCAAAGACGCAGCGTCTGAATTTATAATTCTTACATTCTCCAGCCCTAATTCAGTTACCCTCCTTCTTAGTTTATCCAGGTACTTGCTGTTATTATCAACAGCATACACCACACCCTTTCTATCTACTATTTTAGAAGCAGGTATCGTTAGAAAACCTGTTCCACATCCTAAGTCTAGAAGACTATCTCCCTTACTTAGCTTCAAGTCCTCCAGCAATATCTTATGAGGATTCTG
>DQVM01000078.1 GCA_015661775.1 Candidatus Caldarchaeum subterraneum
ATCTTTAAACTGTATAATCCTTTTGCTAACTCTGTAAACTGGATAGCTCTTCAGGTTTATCTCATCAACCCTCTGCTGATGACCCTTTGAACATTTTAATAAATACAGCGGAAACTGATAGGATTCACCGCATCTAAAGCATTTGAAACCTACTCCAGGCCTTCCATAATCTATTCCAACCCGAGTTATTTTCCTTTTACATTTCGGGCATAGATACTTGCTATCTCCCATCTCTGGGAAGGATCCTACAGGCCCTGTATAGCCGCATTCGTAGTGAGTCATTAAGTCGGTTTTAATCAGGTTATTATCCATGCAGAAGGGGCATCTAACCTCCAGCATTAACGAAACATCATCACAGATTTTGCAAGTTGGAAACGTGCTTGAGGCAACTTTCTCCAAGAACCCTTTCTCGTTAAGTGTAGATAACCTGCTGGCCTGAACAAGAAAATCCCCTATTTCATAGACAATCCCAATATCAAACTTAAGCTTAGGAACAAGATAGACATCACCCTGCTTACTTGCTATTTTTAGATGATCTATTAACAGGTATAGAAACTCTAAATCATGTTCTAGCATACCTTTCACTATCTTTCTCTCCTATCTGGTAATTACCTTACGATACTTAATCAAGGTATCTTTTATAATTTTAAATGGAGTTTCAATATAAATGATAGCAATCTTAATTAATGTATTACTTATATAAACGGGGTTCTATGTATGGAAGGTAGACCACTCCGTGGCATGCGGGATTACCTTGGGGAGGAGGCTATCCTTAGGTCTGAGCTGCTGGAGAAAATAAAAGCATCGTTTGAGCTTTTTGGATTTCAACCTCTCGAGACACCTGCTCTTGAGTCGTGGGATGTTCTATCCGCTAAAGGGGCGGGCGGTGAAGAGATACTAGAGGAGACTTATAACTTCACTGATAAAGCCGGCCGTAGAATAGGCCTGCGGTATGACCTTACAGTCCCCCTAGCAAGGGTGGTGGCCAGCAACCCAACCCTCCCCCTGCCCTACAAAAGATATCAAATAGGTAAAGTATGGCGATACGGTGAAGTAGGTAAAGGAAGACTAAGAGAATTCACCCAATGCGACATAGACATAATAGGTTCGGAACATATGATATCCGACGCAGAGGTTATTACATGCGCCGTCCACACCCTAAAAAACATAGGCATAGACAACTTCATCGTCAGACTCAATAACAGAAAGCTCCTCAACAGCCTAGTTAGATTGGCCGGAGTTCCAGAGGAAATGACTATAGACGTTCTAAGGGCAATAGATAAGATTGACAAAATAGAGCTGAACGGCGTTATAGCGGAGCTGAAAAAACTTGACCTAACACACAACACGCTAAACTCAATAGTTGAGTTTCTTAAGATAAGGGGAAAACCCAGTGAAGTTCTTACAAGCGCAAAAGACATAGTTAAAGGAGATAAGGAGGGAGAAGAGGGAGTAGAGGAGCTCAATAAACTTCTACACAATCTAAAACTAATGGGAAGCTATGAAGTTATAACAATAGACCTAAGCCTCGCCCGTGGATTAGACTACTACACAGGACCCATATTCGAATTCGTAGCACTAGAGGGGGTGGGAAGCATAACCTCAGGAGGAAGATACGACAACCTAATCAAAATATTCTCAGGAAAGCAAATACCCGCAACAGGAATATCCCTAGGGCTGGAGAGGATAATAGAAGTCCTTAAAGAAACAAAAGAACAAAAACCAAAGAAAACAAAAACCCAAACATACATAGCAGCTACTAACGATGAAGTAAGAGACTCAGTAATAGAAGTGGCAACACTACTTCGACAACGAGGAATAAAGACAGATTATGACCTTAAAATACGGAAATTAACACGACAGCTGGAATACGCCGCCTCAATAAACGTGGCATACGTTATAATAGTTGGAAAAGAAGAGCTTAGCAGAGGAGCCGTAAAGCTACGTAACATGCAAACATGGGAAGAAAAAGAAGTCCAGATAGAACAACTACATCTATACATAAAGTAAGAGGCGGGCGGCGGGATTCGAACCCGCGCAGCGGGCTCCACAGGCCCGCAGGCTCCCGGGCTACCTCACGCCCGCCAGTAACTGCTTAGGGCAGTAACTATAAGCCTGTGGATGGTGCGGGGGGTGGGATTCGAACCCACGAACCCCTACGGGAGCAGGTTTCCTATCCTCCATTAGGGGAGATCTTAAGCCTGCCGCCGTTGACCAGGCTTGGCTACCCCCGCTTTCTGTTCTGTTATGTTTACGCAGTTTTTATTTTAGGGTTTTACGCAACGTCTATGAGGGGTTTTTCAAGGGTCCATGTATAGCCGCAGCGGGGGCAGTATAATGTCCAGATTTTTCTTACTTTAGAGTCCGCTGGTTTTAGGGGGATGGTTAGAGGGTAGCCGCAGCGGGGGCAGGTTTCCCCGCCTTTTCTCCATGGGTTGTTCTCATCCAAAGCAACTGGTATATTGTTCTGTTAGTATTTAGATTATTCTGTTATAACCTGTTTTGTTTCCTGTCGTATTCCATAACCCAGTTGGGAACTTTAAACTCGCTTGTTGTATAAGTTTCCCTGAATGGTTTTATGTCTATTATGGGTGTTTTGTTGAAAAGATCCAAGCCGTAGACATGGAGCAGGGTCTTTTCCCTGTTTATCAGTTTAACGAGGGTTAGGCCTATAGGGTTTGGGCGTATAGGCGAGTCGGAGCTGAGAACACCTACCTCAGGTAGCTGCTCCTCAGAATAACCCAATCTAAGCAACCTCCGAGGTTTAATCTTAAGTATCCTTCTCTTATCCTCGGAAATCTTATCCAAGAAGGATAGAAGAAATAGGTGCGAGTATTCCTCTATTCCCTCAAGCCCCTCAGCATACTCATCAAAAACCCTCACATAACCCTCTATTCTCCCTGAGTTCTCCCGTACGTAGTCATCTGAAAAGCCATGAATTACCTCCCCTATCTTGACAAACATAACCAGACGTCCATCCACGTTCATGATTCGGTCATAATTAAGAAGATAAGGGTGTAATATGAAAATAGAGTCTAGAAGATGATGGGACACGCCGGGGGTGGGATTTGAACCCACGCGGCCCAAAGGGCCACCGGCTTTCTTGACCAGCTTAACTCGGAAGATCTCGAGGCCGGCCCTCTACCGGACTAAGGGACCCCGGCTCGCCCACCTGAATAAGCTAAACCTCTTCTTTAATTGTTTTACTTAGGGGAGCGGTTAAGATGTAGAAAAGGCTTACTCATGTATATGCTATTCCTTCCTGGATGAGAGCCATTCTGAAAGAAGTCTCTTATACCAGCTATCTGACTCCTCAACAGTTTCATACCTATTCGTCAGTTCAGCTATCTTAACGGCTAGTATATGGTAGCACATAGGCTTGGCATGGTCCAATACTCTGAAGAAAAAATCATCACAGGTACAGAAGTTGGCTTTCTGAAGTATAAGATAATCCCTTTGCCGGCCTACAACTATCCATAGAATTCTTCTGCTCGGTGTGAAGATATATTTCTTGACACGGCCAGATCTTACAGTATGGTATGCTTCCTCGAAGAGGCTGGTGTATCTCTTAGCTAATTCTCTTATTTTATCATCTATACTCAAGTTTTCTTCCATAGTTAATCCTCTTGCTTAAGTCTGTTTAATAATCCTAGGTTAACTCCGTCTAATGTTATTACCTCTGCTTCTTCTATTTTGAAAATGCTTGTCCTAAGTAAGGGGCTTCTACTGTTGTCTTGGTTTACTACTGTTATGTCTTTTCCTGATAGGATTTCGTTGAAGCTGGGCATTATTACTAATGTTACCTGGCCTCTTGCTTTTTTGAGGAGTTTATGTCTGCTTGTTTTTATTATTAGCCAAACTCTCTGCCGTACTATGTTATTGTCTTCCTTCAGGTATATTACAGGGTGCATGTGTCCTGCGATTATTGTATTTGCGTTAAGAAGCTCTTCGCTGGGCCATACGTGGCCGTGGAAAAAACCTATCTTCTCTTCTTTCACATAGTATCCTCTGACGGGTAGAAATACCGCTTCATCGCCTAGAAGCTCCTTAAGCCCCCCATCGTGGTTTCCAGGCAGTATGAGTATCTCCTGCACTCTATCCTTGAGGTATCTGAACATCTTTTTGAGTTCCCGTTGGTCTTTCCACGATGCTCCTGTTATCTTATGCTTTACATCCCCCACTATTATTATTCTTTCAGCTTTTACATTCTCAGCTAGCTTTGCTACTTTTTGAATTATTCTCCAGCTGTTGTTAGGTATCTTTATTCCCTTTTCCCACAGTTCGTATTCAAAGCCGAGGTGGAGGTCTGAGACTACGATACTCTTTACGGGTTTTTCCAGCAAGAGGGCTGGTTCGCCGAATAGTATTTTCAACCCTATACCATAACTCTGCTGTAGAGGATTTAACTCTTTAACCCTCTAGATGTGGGGTTTATCTTCTTGTTACTTCAGCCAGCTTCTCTGGTAGATAATCTGTTACTATGTACTCTAGTCCATATCTGCTAAGGGCCTCAAGCTCAGCTTTTCTCTGTATCTTCCTGAAGACTCCAATCTCCCGCTTCCACGGGTCGCGGGTGTATCGGGGGTCCTTCTCTAGGTCTAGCACTCTCTTGGCGTCGTGTTCGTTGAAGCGCATCGCTGGGAGCTTGTATTTTTGTATGTCACTAGCCCAAAGTCCAGCCCATATAGCGTCTGGGACGTTAAGCTCGGGAACGTGGGCAGCTAATGCGGAGCCGTATATTATGACGCTCGCTATATGCATACCCCATGGGTCTGCGTCTGTGAATATGTAGACTGGAAGGTTCAGCTCTTGGTTCAGTCTTCTTATGAATTTCCTAGTAGCTCTGGGGGCTTGGCCTGCTGTGTGGATTATTATAGCTTTATAGTTGTCGCTCACCTTCTCCTCTAAGAACCTCTGGTAGACTGCGCCTTTCTCAACAACTATAACCTGTTCGGCGTCGCATCTGACGAACTCGGCTGTTGTCATAGCTGGGCCTATCATAGCCCCGTCAGGTATTGTGGTTAAGTCGAGCCTTTTACCCTCGTACCCCGGTACTGTATACTCTATCACCAGCCTACCGAAGACGCTGGAGCGTTCTTCTGGGAAGATGTTAAAGTCTTCCCTGACTGTACCAACGAGCGTCTCCAGCTCCGTTACCGTCTCGTCGCTTTCCTGCTGATCTTCAAAATCTATGCCAAAACCTAGAGCGTTATAGAAGGCATCCCTTAACGTGCTTGTCTTACGGGTTTCGACGAGCTGTTTAGCGAACATTGTCATCCACATAAGCTGTGTAAATGGTCTCAGGTGTTTGATGTTCCTAGTGGTTCTGAGACTCTTCTTCGGACCAAGCACATATTGCCTGAGCTTATCATCGTACTCTATGTTAGTAGTGGTTCTTGAGGGTAGTTCAATCTCAGGGAATTCCCCTCTATCAAAATATGATATGACCCTTCCGCCTATCTCCTTAAGTTTTACCTTAACCTGTTCCCGTATCCTGTTGTAGAGGTATTCTTTTTTACCTGCTTCACCATCCTGTTTTCCCTTTCTAGGCATAGACTATCACTCTACTCTTAAAATTACTGCGTTTTACTATTTATGCTAGATGCTCATCATCCCTTATTTACGTAAATAATGTGGAGGAGATTTTGAAGACTATGTCAAAGACTGGGGTTGGGTATACCCCTATTATAATGGCTAGGGCAGTTAGTATAAACAAGGGGATAAGCATGCTGATACCTACTTCATGGGCTTTAGCGGCTACTGGGCTAACTTGTTTAAAGAATATAGTCTGGATTAGCCTTAGGTAGTAGGCTACGCTGAGCAGTATATTCACGATCATTATGACTATGAATGCTGTGAACCCTGCGTCGAGGCCTGCGATTATTATCTGTACCTCGCTCCAGAAGGTGTTTAATCCCGGTATTCCCGCTAGTGAGAAGGCTCCTATGGCGAAGGCTATGCCTGAGAACGGCATTACCTTTCCTATTCCAGATAGTTCGTCTATGTTTCTAGTGGCTGCTGCGTGTATAAACGCTCCTGCGCCTAGGAAGAGGAGGGCCTTCATAAGTGCGTGGTTAAGAACGTGGAAAAGCCCCCCTGCGAATCCCGGTACGCTGGCTATCGAGATTCCCAGCAGTATATACCCTATATGCGCTATTGAGCTGAAGGCGAGAAGCCTCTTTATATCCTCCTGCAGCAAAGCCATGATATTCCCCATACTCATGGTAAGGACAGCGAATATGGCTAGTGTTAAGCGCCAGTCGAAGTAAGCTGCTGGAAAGACTAACGCAAGTATGCGGAACATGGCGTATATTCCCGTCTTTATTACCACGCCTGATAGCATGGCGCTTATCGGGCTTGGAGCTGCAGGGTGGGCATCGGGAAGCCACGTATGGAAAGGAGCCATAGCGGCGTTTACCCCGAAACCAGCTATAAGCAACGCTATTGCTATGTAGCTCCAAGGTATCGCTGCTGCAGTCGGATTAGCTAAGGTCTCGGCCAGTATTGAGAGGTTAAGCGTCCCAGCCAATCCGTATACAAATGATATTCCCAGCAGTATGGAGGCTGCTCCGGCGGCGCTTATTATGAGATACTTCAACGAGGCTTCAACAGCTTCCCAGTCTCTATACCTGAACGCAACAAGAAGGTATGAGGAGATTGACATAAGCTCCCAGAAGATGAAGAAGGTGAGTAAGTCGCCTGAGAACGCTACGCCCACCATCCCCGTTACCATAGCTAGTAGTAGCGGATAGAACTCAGGCTTCCTCTCCTCTATATAGCCTATCGAGAATATAGCCGCTAGAAGCCCCACGAAGATGAATATTCCAGCTACAAACATGGAGAGGAGATCTACGTAGATTACCGAGGAAACACTAGGGTCTGGGCCAGCTACCACCGTTATTGGGCCCTGACTCAGTACGGTGAGGTATTGGTTATAAGCTACAGCCAACGCTGCTATAAACGCTAGAACCGCATAGAGCTCCGCGGCTCTAGGGGTTTTCATCCTTCTAGCTATGTAAGAAACTAAGGGGGAGAGGATTGTTAAGAGAATGAGCAGGTTCAGCGTAGGGGTAAAGTTTAGGGCCATCTTTTCACCCTTTTAAATCCCGTTCTGACTTTTACAAGCTAATTATTAACCTGTTCCTCCGCAGTCTTCACACAAGTCGCTATCCGCATATTAGCTATCCGGGTTCTGGTATAACTAACCGTTTATATACGCTTAGTATGTTAAATCCTAGCGTAACGTAGTCATGATTGTGTATAGGCCTGCTCCAGATCTTGAGGAGAGGGTTCGTGAGATTGTCAAGCTGGCTGGGTTAAATTACGTTGATGCAAAGAGGGTTAAGTGCGTAAGGAGCTATGGTTCGCGGGGAAGGGTATATGCTAGGATACACTCGGCTTCCAAGGCTTTTTTCACAGGTTTAGGGATGAAACCGGCTTACGTCATAGAGTTCATATCAGAGAACTTTGATAAGCTAAGCCAAGCTGAGCAGGAGAAAATTATACTGCATGAACTGCTGCACATACCTAAATCCTTCGGAGGCGGGCTTATATCACATGGCAGGATAAACTTCGATAAAGAGGTTAAGATACTGAGAAAGATAATAAAGAGCCAGTCTAAGCTGTGTATGGATTCAAGTAAATAGTCTAAAGTCTATCTTCTCGGTTTCTTTACCTCCCCAGTTATTAGCCTGTCTAGCGGTACTCCATTTACCAGGATTACCTTATATCTTACCCCCGGTAGGTCTCCCATGCTTTTACCCATAGAACCTCCTATGCCCGCTATCAGTACTTCATCATGCTCATCGACGACGTTAAGCGCTCCATCTCCCGGTAGGAAGGCTGTTACTACTTTTCCGTTCTTTATCAGCTGGACCCTGACCGCTTTTCGAACAGCCGAGTTGGGCTGACGCGACTCTATACCTACTTTCTGTATAACTATTCCCCTGGCCATGGGGGCGCCTTCCAGCGGGTCGGCCTTCTCCTTAAGCCTCAGCAGCCGAATTCTATACTTTCTCTGACTCCATCTAAATCGTTTCCTAATCTGCTTCAGGTGTCTTGCAGCGAACTCCCCGTTACCCATGTCCCTGGCCTTATCTTAGCAAGTTCCGTAGTTATATACGTTGTTTTTATCTTGGGGTGTTTTGACCAGCCTCTTTAAGCCGTCTATAGAGCCGTTCAGGTGTTATAGGGACCTCTAAAACCCTAACTCCTGTGGCGTGTTTTATCGCGTTAGCCACCGCAGGGGCGACTGGGATTATCCCTATCTCGCCAACTCCCTTAGCCCCTAACGGCCCCGTATCCTCGGTGGTCTCTATCGGAATAACCTCCATGGCCGGCGCGTCTTTTATACTTGGGATAAGGTAGGTTGAGAGGTTTATGGTTCTTAGAATTCCCTGCTCTATCTTCGCATCCTCCAGAACAGCGTAGCCAATCCCCTGAGCAGCAGCCCCCTCCACTTGACCTGTGAAGGTCTGGGGATTAATCACCCTTCCGGCGTCAGGAAGTAGAACCAGCTTCTTAACCTTAACAACCCCGGTCAGGATATTCACCTCAACATGAGCAATAGCGGCCGCATACATGTAGAAGAGATGGGGTATCTCCAACGTCCCTGGGATAGGAGTTGTCCTAGGAACTTCATACTCCCCAAAGGCCTCGCGGCCTATTCCCTTCTCTTCAAGTATCCGAGCGGCCTCTGAATAGCTTAACCGCCTACCTGTACTGGTTGATACAACATATCCATCGCTTACCGAGGCGTTATAAGCAGGTTCTCCAGTAGCTATGCTGAAGGCTGTTATAAGCTTCTTAATCATCTCTTCAGAGGCTTTTCTGAGCGCGTTTCCAGCTAGGTAGAGCTGCCTTGATGCTGAGGTTACGCTGGTGTCGGGTGTTTGGCTTGTGTCAGCTGCCTTTATTTCTATATTTTTCAAGTGGCATGAGAGCATGTCTGCAGCTATCTGAGCTATAGCTGCTACTACTCCCTGTCCTATCTCTGTTGAGCTTAGCTTGATTATGAACCTGCCGTCTGTTGTTAGCTCTATCCCTACGACCCCCTTGTCCGGTAAAGCGCCTATGGTGTAGCCCTTAACTGCCGCAGCCACGCCAACTCCCTGCCTAATCCAAGGCCTATGCCGTGTTTTCCTTATATCATCCCTCCTCAACCAAAGCTCATGCATTCTAGCTTTTTCAAGAGCATCTGCAATACCAACGCTCCCCTCAATCTTATTCCTGAAAACGCCATAATCACCTCTCCTAACCACGTTTCTAAGCCTAATCTCTATAGGGTCTAGGCCTAGTTTCTCAGCTATAGCGTCAACCTGACTCTCTATAGCGAACATCACCTGAGGAGCGCCGAATCCTCGAAACGCAGAGGCGAAGTAATTATTCGTGTATACCAGCTTAGCTTTTATGTCTATGTTAGGTATCTTGTAGGGGCCGTTGCAGTTCTCTATGGCTACGTCAAGAACCGCAGGGCCTAACCCCTCATAAGCTCCTGTATCTAGGATAATCTCGGTCTGATTAGCTAGGAGCTTTCCATTTTTATCCGCTGCAGTCTTCATAGTTATATACGCCATGTGTCGTTTTGTGCTTGATATTGTAGATTCTTCCCTGCTGAGAAACATTTTAGCCGGTCTTCCTGTTTTTAACGTGATTAAAGCTAGGAATATCTGGACGCTTATGTCATCCTTTCCTCCAAACGCTCCACCAACTGGGGGAATTATTACCCTAACCTTCTCCTCTGGTAGAGCTAATGTTTCACAGATTTCCTTTTTATCTCTATAAGGAGACTGCCCACATGATACTATTGTTATCCTTCCTTTTTCATCTATATACGAGAGGCCAGCCTCGGTCTCTAGGTAAGCATGTATCTGCGCTCCTGTTCTATACGTGTTCTCCACTATAACCTCGGCATTATCAAAAGCTTCTTCAACATCTCCGAAGGTTATTCGTGTCTGCCTAGCTACGTTTCCCCTCTCATGAACTTTAGCCCCATCCCCCTCCACAGCCTTAAAAACATCATCAACAACAGGCAGAGGCTCATACCTAACGTCAATAAGATTAGCCGCGTCTTCAGCGGCTTCAGGGGTCTCGGCTGCAACCAACGCTACTGGGTCGCCTATGTACCTTACTTTATCATCGCATAGAACTGGTCTATCTTTGTGGAAGAGGCCAAACCTGTTGTTGGGGATATCCTTATGGGTGAAGACAGCCACAACCCCCGGGTGTTTTAAAGCTTTTGAAACGTCTATGCTAAGTATCTTGGCGTGGGGGTATTTGCTTCTGAGAACCTTTCCCCAGAGCATGTTATCCATATAATAGTCAGAGGGGTATTTCGTCCTCCCTACTGCCTTGTCAAGGGCATCTAAGCGCGGTATTGGCCTGCCCACCCAACGGAACTGCTGCATCTTCACCACCCAGCTTGATTTCTTTTATTAATAATCTCCCACAAGCCTATGTAAAGTAAGTTGACGCTCATCTCACGCCTATACTCAGCTGTGCCTCTAACATCGTCTATAGGTGAAATATCATTAACAACCTTACTGGCTGCGTCCCATATTGTAGAGTCGTTTAGCTCCTTCCCGGTCAAAGCCTCCTCGCAGCTTCTAGCCCTAACTACCGTGGGGGCGACAGCGCCTAAAGCTATCTTAACATCCTTAAACCTATCATCTCCATCCCATTTGACGAGTAACGCAGCGTTAACTACAGAAATAGCATCGCCAAGACGCAAACCGTGCTTCAGGAAAATACCATCCTCATCCTCGGCCATACGTCTTACCCTAACCTCAGTCAGCAACTCATCACTCCTAATATCCAGCTTCTTATAACCCCTGTAAAAGCTTTGAATAGGAACCTCCCTAACACCCTCTACACTCCTTAACACTAGAACAGCATCAAGGACATACAAGGGTGGGATAGAATCAGCTGCAGGGGATGCATTAACCAAATTACCTCCTATACTCGCTTTATTCATAATCTGTATAGAGCCTATCGTATTAGCCGCATCAGCAAGTATTCTGGCGTAGTTTCTAATCAACGCGGAGCTAGCTATATCGGTGAAGGAGGTTAAAGCCCCTATCCTTATGCTATCATTACCCATCCTTATGTACCGCAGCTCATCAATACTGTAGATATTTAGTAGGTTCTTTCTTGGCATGATACCGTCTTTCATCTGGATTATTAAATCAGTACCTCCAGCTATTACCTTCACCCTATCCCCTTCTCTACGCAGTATCTCAAGAGCTTCTTCCAGAGTTTTAGGAGAGTAAACCTCTATATCATGAAGACGGTTCAACGCCCAGCCTCCTCCACGGCCTTTTTAACGGCCTCAACTATCTTAACATACCCGGTGCATCTGCATAGATTCCCCCTAAGAGCCTCAAGTATATCATCCTCGGATGGAGATGGATTAGCCGTAAGCAGGGCCTTAGTAGCCATTATGAAGCCGGGGATACAATAGCCGCATTGTATTGCCCCCGTTTCAACATAGGCTTTCTGAACAACGTCAGGTTCACCATCTCCTGCAAGACCCTCTACGGTTGTTACCTCTCTACCCTCAACCTGCGCCATTATAGTTAAACAGGAATGAACAGCCTTCCCATCCAGCAGAACAGTACATGCACCGCAGTCCCCATCACTACACCCATCCTTAGTACCGGTAAGGTGAAGAACATCCCTCAGCACCTCAAGAAGAGTAAATGCCGGAGGGACATAAACCTCCACCTCCTCCCCGTTAAGAATAAACCTAACAACCCTTCTTCTCATATTTGAAACAATTAACGTGGTTAGTATAATTTATAACTAATATTATGCCAGTCGAATTTAGTAAGTTCGCAGAGGTATGTGGATGTAAAGGATTTAGAGTAGAGGAGCCTAATGATCTTAGGGATTTGTTGAGTAAAGCTTTGTCAACTAAGGGCCCTGTTGTGGTTGATGTAGTTACTTCGGCTGATCAGCTTCCTCTCTTTTAAACTCGTGTATTTGGTATGTTGTTTATAATTATTTATTGTTGTTTATAGAACTTACTGGTACCGCGTGAGCTGGTATGTCGTTAGTGGATTTACATGGTAAGGATTTAATTTCTACGCAGGAGTGGAGCGTAGAGGAGATTAACGCTGTAATGGAGCTGGCTAGGAGCATCAAGATACGGAGGTACTCTGGAAGCGTTCCTGAGCTTTTTAAAAACAGAACGTTCTTCATGCTCTTCTACAATACCTCCACTAGAACTAGAGCTAGTTTCGAAGCGGCTGCAACACTTCTCGGTGGGCATGCCCAGTTTATTGATTTCGCCACCACAAGAGGGGCTGAGGGTGAGGTTATAAGAGATATCGCTAAGATGTATGAGCGGTTCGGCCATGCGCTTGGGATAAGGATACTGGAGTCCGCCGTCGACTACGTCTATGGAATGGGAAATGCCACGATACGGGAGTATGCCAAGCACGCTAGGATTCCTGTTATAAACATGGCCGACGACATGTATCACCCTACCCAGGCTATAACTGACATCTTCACTATACTGGAGAAGTTCAACGGTAGGATAGAGAAGAAGAAGTATGTGATTATGTGGGCTTATAGTGATAAGATAAGGAGCTGGGGAAGCGTACAGGATGAGATGCTCATAGCAACCCGCTACGGCATGGATGTGGTATTAGCATATCCACCAGGCTTTGATATAGATGAAAAGCTGGTGGAGCAGGCTAGGGAGAACGCTAGGGAATCTGGCGGAGACTTGGAGATTACCCACAACCTTAAAGAAGCTCTACGGGATGCGCATGTTGTGTTTCCAAGAAGCTGGGCCAGTCACGAATGTGTAAAGACAGGCCTAAACCGGTTTGGGAGAGAAAAAGAGCTGGAGCTTCACAACAAATACCGAGACTGGAAACTAACAAAAGAGCTTGCTGACACGATGGATAGGCATGGAATAGTAACGCATGTACTCCCAGTCTTCCGAGGTCAGGAGGCTGACGACGAGGTTATGGACGGGCCGAGAAGCGTAATCTACGACCAAGCCGAAAATCTACTATACGTAAGAGCTGCTGTACTTGCTCTCGTGGCTGGACGTATCTAAACAAATACCATTAATCCCCTTTTAATCGCTAGGGTATTATATGTGTACCGGCTTTCCCCTCAATAGCTTGCGTAACTTGAGAAAGCTCAGCTATTATAGCTTCCTTCCCACCCTCCTCTACGAAACGTATAGCAGCTAGGACTTTAGGGCCCATGCTACCTGCTGCGAAATGGCCTTTCTCATAGTATCTCCTCGCTTCCGTAGCTGTTACCCTCTCTAGTTTCTGCTGATCTGGTTTTCCGTAGTTTATGTAAGCGGCGTCAACGTCAGTTAGTATTATGAATCTATCTGCGTTTATCAACGAGGCGAGCCTCTGGCCTGCTAGGTCCTTATCTATCACCGCTTCAACACCCTTAGCATGCCAACCCTGCTCCTCGATTATCGGTATTCCTCCCCCTCCGCTTGCTACTACTATAAACCCCGCATCCACTAGGGTTCTTATCGCATACCTCTCCGCTATTATCTTCGGATCGGGTGATGGGACAACCCTACGCCATCCCCCTCGTATCTTATCCTCCACAAAAACATACTCTGGGTTTTGTTGTCTGATCTTCTCCATCTCCTCACGGCTATAGAACTGTCCTACTGGTTTTGTAGGATTTTTGAAGGCCGGGTCGTTCTCGTCCACTATGACACGCGTTACCACAGTTATAACATACTTATCTATTCCGCGTTTCTTCAACTCGTTTCTGAGGGCTTGCTGTATCATGTAACCTATGAATCCCTGAGTCTCGGCTCCGCATACATCCATGGGGAAAGGCGGTATGTTGTATATCTTTGCGCCCGCGTCGTGTCTCAGCAGTGTATCACCTATCTGCGGTCCGTTTCCATGCGTTATAACAAGCTTATAGCCCCTATTGATTAAGTCAGCAAGATAGACTGAAGTCTCCTCAACATTACTATACTGCTCTTGGAAAGTTCCTTTCTGGCCTTTCCTACGTAAAGCATTTCCTCCTAAAGCGATTACTAAAAGTTCACTTTGAGTAGTCATGAAATATAACAGGAATTATTTTCTCATATAAAGATATAGAAAGTGATTGATTGTTATGGCTTTATGTATTTCATGAGCTGGTCAACTGTAGGTTCGATTACAGGAGTTTTCTGATATAACTTTGTTATCTTCTCACTCTCTTTTAAACCGGAGCCAGTAACAAGTATAACAACATCATCCGACGCGTCTATTATTCCTTCTTCTTTCATCTTAGCCGCGGCTGCTACTCCAACCGCTCCTGAAGGCTCTGCGAATATTCCTTCTTTTCTAGCCAGCAGCTTCACCGCTTCTGTTATCTCATCATCTGATACAGCTATCCCTGTTCCGTTTGTCCTTCTGACAGCTTCTAGAGCCGCGTCCCCGTCCCATGGGTAGGGGTCCAGCAGCCCTGATGCGATTGAGTGGGGCCATTTTTCAGGTTCTATCTCCTCGAAGCGTTTATTCTCCCTAATAGCTCGGATAAGTGGTTTATTTCCTTCAGGCTGTACAGGAACCAGCTTGGGGTAGCTATCTATTATCCCTAGTTGCTTTAAATCCTGCAACCCTTTCCATAACCCGGTTAATAAGCATCCTGAGCCTGTTGGAACTAGAATAACGTCTGGGGGTTTCCAGTTTAGCTGCTCTATGGTTTCGTATGTTATTGTTTTTGGGCCTTCGACTTGGTAGGGGTTGAAGGGGCCGAAGCTGGGGCATGGATACCAGCCTAGCTCTTCGACTGTTTCCATCATCATCTCAACCGTTGGGTCTTTTCCTTCCTCCACCTGCCTAACTCTAATCACGCGAGCACCAAAGAGAAGTAGCTGCGCTGTTTTTCCTTCTGATACGTTCTCAGGTACAAAGGCCGTGCACCTAAGCCCTAGCGAGGCTGCGTAGGCTGCTAGGGATGAGGCCGCGTTACCGCTGGAGGCTATAACCACGTCGTTCTTCTGCATCTCGAAAGCCTTAGCAACACCTAACGCCATAGCTCTATCCTTAAACGAGGCAGTGGGGTTTCTTGTCTCATCCTTTAAGTATAAACTCCTAAACCCCAGCTCCCCACCTAGGTTCTTAGCATGTATAACCGGTGTCCCTCCTTCAACCAAGCGGGGTGCATACTTAGCCTCTACCGGCATTAGTTCTGCATATCGCCACACACCCGACATAGGTCTTCTACTTATCTCATCCCGGTCAAGAACTCTACCAACACGTCCATAGTCGTAGAAGAAATCCAACCTGCCCAAATCACGGTTAATACACATAATGGGGTTATCGTCTATACTATATTCACGGCCGCATTTGGAGCAGCGTATACTCTCTATGAAAAGCATGTACGACCCCTCTAACTAGTGTTTTTACATTTGCGGTTTTGCTGCAAAGAGACATCTGGTGTCGTTCTTGGCTATGCACTCCACTTCCCGTGTTTGGAATCTGTTGCCGTAAAGCGTGTTTAATATACCTGATATAACTCCCTCAAGGAAAGAACATTCTGGTTCCTTCTGGTCTTTAACTCCTACGCAAAATACGCAATTTCTAAATTCTATAGCGAACTCAGGTTTTCCCACTTCACCTATCAGCTTTACGTATCCCCATCCGGAGTATGTTGCAATTTCAGCTAATGCTCTAGCTACTTCTTCCTCGTATGTTACTGCTTTGAGGGTTTTCTTAGTTAGTGAGACGCCGTATCTATGTCCTATATTCCACAGTAAAGCCTTGGATGCTTCACGGGATATGGATTGGTAAAGGGCTTGACGCATATCTACCCAAGCTTTTGCTGCGAGGACGAAAACCCTACCTCCCAATCTGAGGTCTTTTATTTCTCCATCGTTATATGCGAAGGCCCTCATCCACCTATTGCCGTCTTGCTTCATTATTCAGTCAGTTTTTAGGAGCTGCTGGGGGTTAATTAGCGTTTATCCTCACTCTATTATCTCAAACCTGCTTTGGTATTTGTCTAGCTGCTCTACGGTATATTCATCTAGAGGATGCTCCCGCTCCGGTACGTGGAGCTCTTTCTTAACTCCGAAAACCTCTGTTGAGAAGTATCTGTTTGCTGAGTCATTTATCATAGTTACTATTCGCTTTAGCTCGGGGTGTTTTTTCGCAATCTTTACCGCAGCAGCGATGTTACAGCCTGAGGATATGCCGCAGAATATCCCCTCCTCTTTTATTAATCGCCGTGTCATTTCTATGGCTTCCTCTGAAGATACTGTAACTACTCCGTCAAGTATGCTGAGGTCTAGGTTTCTTGGGACGAAGCCATCTCCTATTCCCTCTATCCTGTGAGTACCCCACCTGCGGTGAGCCAGTATAGGTGCTTCCGACGGCTCTACTGCGTAGAGCTTAACTCCGCTATTCTTTTCCCGTAGAAACCTACCTACGCCTGTTATAGTTCCTCCTGTTCCCTGAGCTGCGGCGAAGCAATCCACATCCCCGCCTGTCTGCTCCCATATCTCAGGGCCTGTAGTCTTGTAGTGGGCTAAAGGGTTGTTGGGGTTGTTAAACTGGTTGGGGAACCAGTATCTACCTGGGTTTTTTCTCACCAGCTCCTCTATCTTCTTTAGGCATAAATCTACATCACTCTCTCCGCCGGGGGTTAGGAGCAGCTCCCCACCGTAGGCTTTGATAAGCTGCTTCCGCTCCTCACTCATTCCCTCAGGCATTACTACCGTAACCTTATACCCAAGAACCCTGCCTATGAAAGCACATGCTATACCAGCGTTACCTGTAGAGGCTTCTATTATCTCCATCCCCTCCTTCAATTCTCCTGTTTCTATTGCCTTTGTTATCATCTCCTTGTATATCCTATCCTTCAAGCTTCCAGTTGGGTTGAAGAGCTCTAGCTTAACTAGAATCTCAGCATCCACCCCTTCTTGTTTTGGGATTTTAGAGAGTCTTATCAAGGGTGTATTGCCTATAGTATCGAGTATAGATTCAGCAACCTTTAGAACCATTATACAACACCTTGTCTAGGGCATTACCATGGACATGACTGCCTTCTGGACATGTAGCCGGTTTTCAGCCTGTTCGAAGTAGAGGGAATACTTCTCGTTGTCTATCACCTCATCAACCACCTCCTGCCCTCTGTCTGCAGGGCCACAGTGCATATACCTCCCGTTGTTTGTCAAATCCATAAGCTCCGGGGTGCATATCCAGTCCTTGAACTTATCCTGATAAGCCTTGGCCCCTTCTTTGTCTACTGTACTGTTGTAGGGTGGAAAGAAGCTCTTGGGAGACCAAGCCTTAGGATATACGAAGTCAGCGCCTTCAAAAGCCTCCTTCATATCATGAACCACCGTAAAGCTACCTCCATACTTCTCCACATTCTCTCTGCATGTTTTTATTATGTGGTCCTCCAACTCGAACCCCTTAGGATGCGCTAGGACTACGTCCATTCCGAATTGCGTTCCTATCAATACGCAGCTCTGGGGAACGGCTAGAGGTTTTAACCCTCCTGAGTAGGCGTATGATACAACGAATTTCTTTCCACTTGGTTTAGGAGCTACGTCGAGTATTGCCATTATATCTGCTAAGGCTTGGAAGGGATGGTATATGTCATCCTCCATGTTAAGAATAGGTATACTGCTCCATTTTGCAAACTCTTGAATAACTCTATGGCCTCTTCCTATGTGCCACTTGGCTGCGTCTCCGTAGATTCGTATAGCTATGGCATCACCATACCTGCTTAAAACCCTCGACACATCAGCTATCGACTCAGTCTGGTAGGGTATCATATCCTCCGGTAGGGTAGGTGTATAAACATCTTGCGGGCTTAGAAAATGCGCATGACCCCCAAGCTGGTAGATGCCGGCCTCGAAAGAGTTTCGTGTTCTAAGGCTTCTGTTATAAAAAAACATGAACAACGTTCTACCGGGCAGGTAGTTGGTAGGTTCCCGTCTCCTGAACTTATCTCTCAAATCCTTAGCAGCGTCAATTATCTGTTTAATTTCCTCCTGAGTAAAATCGTTTGTATTGAGGAAGTGCCTCCCCTTTAGCTTACCGACGTAACTAGGTAAGCTCATTGCGTCGATACAGTACTTTATGCTGGAATTTAAGGAATAATCATCTGGGCTGCTGCAGGTATTGCGTATCCTACTGTTAGTAGTATTCCTGTTACTGTGGCTAGTTTTATGTTTGACGCTAGGCCGGGTATCATGAAGTAGGGATTGCCGTAGCTCTGGTTTATCATTTTAAAGGTCTTGACTGCCGTGGGGATCGTCAAGAGGGCTAACAACGTGGTTACTGGTGCGTAGGCTGTAACTACTGCAAGTATTATGGAAGCATAAACAGCAGCTAGTAATATCTTGTATAATTTCATGACCTTGTTCTTCTCAGCCAGTCTGACGACTATGGTATTCTTACCTGCCCTCGCATCGGCTTCGCGATCAGGTATTTCGTTTATGTAGAGAATTAATGCTATTAAGATGCCGATGGGTATCGAGGCCAGTAGAGGTGCTGCGTGGAAGCTCTGGGCTTGGACATAGTAGCTTCCCAGGACTATTACGGGGCCGAACCCTGTTCCTACCGCCAGCTCGCCTACTCCTCTGTAGGCCAGTTTTAAAGGTGGTGAGGTGTAGAAGAAGCTTAGGAGAAATCCGAGGAGCAGGAGGGAGAGTATGGGTATAAGGCCTCTAGTGAACGCTAGGTATAGGCCTATTCCAATCCCTATGACGTAGAAAAGACTTGATATTGAGATTACTGCAGAGGGGGATAGGAGGCCGTATTGCATAACCCTAGAGCCTCCGCTGAATGGGGTTGGTGTCTTGTTAACCTCATCAGCCCCTAGTTTTGTATCGAAATAATCGTTAGCCATGTTAAGGCCTAAGTGGATAGAAACAGCCCCTATTAAGGTTAGGAGAAGGAGTATCCAGTCTAAGAAGCCGTGGTAAGCTGCTACAGCAGCTCCTAGGAGTACAGGCACGATAGTTGCTATTACGAACGGGAGTCGGGTAGCTCTGAAGAAGAGCTGAAACGCGGATATAGCGGGTTTAACAGGCCGTCCTATCTTTTCCTCCAACATCCTCAAGTAACGTTTTGCACGTGGAACGCTCTCTTCGCAGTACTGGACGAAGTGTATCTTCTTCTCGTCCCAACCATAGCTTCTAGAGGGGTTGAGGACGGCTCTACCACCCTCAAAGACTAACCTACCCCAGAGGACGGCGTAGCGTCTATCCGTGTATCCACCAGACGGTAGGGGGGTTATGTGATTAAATAATATAGAAACGTACGTACCTTCCCTCAAGTTGGTCTTCTCCAGTATTATTTTTCCGTTTTCGTCCTTAAATCCGGTGGGGTAGCTGAAGGGATAGCCGTCGTCATCCACGTAGGTTACTATAGCCTCGTCATACTGCTGCACATCCATTCATACCACCTCATACAAGATAGGGTCTCTATTCATGTCGCCATGCTCCCAGACGTAGATCTTTCTAGGTTCGACTTCTATTACTGCCCGCTCCCAGAATAGGGGCAACGCTATACGCTGTTTTATAAAAGCCATGATATACGGTTCTTTCCTTTGCCAGAGGGGTATCAACTTCTCCCACCCGTGGTGGATATCTGTCTCATCTACTACGGCGTCTCCCTTGATTAGAACAACGTGAAACTCTTCGTCGCTTATGTTGGGTATATGTCTTCTGTTGCTGAAGAGAACAGAGACTTTAGGGTTGTTCTTGATGTGTTCTAGTTTTTTGCTGAAGAGTATGCTGGATGTGAAGTAGAGTTTTCCTTGTGTCTTGTCGTAGAGTGGTAGGAGTGGATGTGTTATTGGTCTGTTTTTTCCATCTATGCATGTGAAGGAGCATACTAGGGCGTTGTCGAGTATTTTTTCAACCTGTTCCGGTATTTTGGGCATGTGTTGTTTATCTATCCTAAATAGTGTTATATAAATATAACTACTAGTCAGTGGTTAAAGGGCTGCGGATAAGCAGCAAACCAGCACTAGGCAAGACAGATACAAACCCCAGCAGAAGCAAAGCCCCCGAGAACCCTATAAACTCAACCGTAAAAGCGAAGAGAGTAGGGGAGATGGAGCCTCCTAGAAGTTGAGTTGAATTAGTCAAAGCTATCGCCAACGGCTTATATCTCACGCTTATCTCACCATACTCACTTACAGCCAAGTAGGTTACAGTATACGTAGCACCAGCCGAGAATCCCATAAAGCCCAACCCCAGAAGAACCATACCAAAATCCGGTATGGAGATTATAATAACTCCAGCGGCTATGAAGATATTAAACAAGAGAATCAGTTTTATACGTTCACCCAGCAGATCCGAAACTCTACCCCCTAGGGTATTTCCAAACATGCTTGTAAGCTCCAGCAACGATGTCATAAACCCAGCAGCTACAAGCGATGCACCAAGGGAATTTATAATATAGATAACACCGAACTGCATAACCACATACCAGCCGCTTCCAGCACCTGTTAAAGCTAATGCAAGCAACCACACATCTTTATGCCTAATTACCTTGCTTAGATCACGCATAGATACTGGAGACCTGTAGGTAGCCGTGTCCTCTACTTTTCGCGTTATCATAATGTTCTGCACAGCTAGAATCAACCCTAGTAATCCCCCTAAAATTAATGCCATTCGCCATCCTATGGTTGCTGCTAAATAAGCCCATACGCTGAGCCCAAGAACTCCTCCTAAGCTGAAGGCGGAGTTGAAAAGCCCTAACGCCAATCCCCTTTCACGTGTGTTAAAGAGGGGTGTGAATAAAGCTATCGCAGGCCCGAAGACCAGCGACATGCAGGCGCCTGTAAGGAATCTAGCTAGAAGCAACGCTTCGTAACCTGGAGCAGCTCCAGATAATGTGGCGAAGATAGAATATAGTACGAGACCCAGCATAGCGGTGTTCCTAGACCCAATCCTGGCCGCCAGTATACCTGCAGGGATCTGGAAAATCCCAATCCCAAAAAGGAAGGCTGTAGCCAATAACCCCAGCTGAGTTATAGAGACATTCATCTCAACCGCTATAAGCGGAAGGGC
>DQVM01000064.1 GCA_015661775.1 Candidatus Caldarchaeum subterraneum
AGAGGCTGCCGGGGGGAGGGAAGACGAGGTGATGAGGGAGAAGCGGGGGGTATTCGTAACAATCCGGACATACCCCACAGAGGAGCTTAGAGGATGCATAGGCTTCCCACTCCCTATCCTTCCACTCCACGAGGCCACGGTAAAAGCAGCTCTATCAGCGGCCCTAAACGACCCCAGATTCAGACCAGTAGAGAAAGATGAGCTGGATAGCCTAACCTTCGAGGTCAGCGTGTTAACCGTGCCTGAGGAGGTGAAGTATGAAAAGCCAACAGAGCTGCCTAAGCTAATCAAGGTGGGGGAGGATGGGCTTATAATCGAGACCCGGTACGGAAGCGGCCTGCTGCTGCCTCAGGTCCCTGTAGAGGAGGGGTGGGATGCGGAGGATTTCCTCACTCATCTATGCCTTAAGGCTGGGCTTCCCCCCACCTACTGGCTTGAGGCCAAGCCTAAGATACTTAGGTTCTCCGCTCAGGTTTTCAAGGAGCTGCGGCCCAGAGGGGATGTTGTGGAGGTTGAGCTGGGTTCTGCGGCATGCGGATACACGTAGGTGTGTGTGGCATAGGGTTCGGCCACTCCTCCCGCTCACTACACGTAGTAAAGAAACTCTTGGAACACGGTTATGAAGTATCGGTATCAACATACGGGGAGGCTGTAAACTTCTTCCTCCGTCATGGGATTCCAGTAAACAGGGTTACTTCAGTTAAGTATGGAGTTGCTGAAAACGGCTCGGTCTCGGTAAAGAGGACACTAGCCGAGAACATCCTCCTCCCCCTAACCCTCGCATCGCAGGTGCTGGAGGAGTATAACCTGATAGGAGAAGAAACAGACCTAGTAATAAGCGACACAAGGGCATCTACACTCCTAGCGGCCAAGATGAAGAGAAAACCAGTAATACTGATACTAAATCAGTTCAACATATCGTTGGAAACTGAGAAGCATAAGAAGATAGCCAGGATTTTAGAGCCTCTAGTCCAAGCCCCCGCCAAGGTGTGGGAAGTAGCGGATGCCTTAGCCATCCCAGACCTGCCGCCGCCATATACAATATCGTTAAGAACGCTCAACCTCCCTGAGAAGCTTAAGGACAAAACCTTCTACGTAGGCCCCCTATCACCTAAACCACCTGCAGTAGACAGGGAAGAGGTTAGGGAGAGGCTGGGAATAGAGGAGGATGAGCTGGTTCTTCTAGCCCATATAAGCGGCCCCAGAAAAGAGAGGGAAGAACTGATAAAGAAGCTCACGGAACTGGCGAAAAAACTAGATAAAGGCCGTAGATTCATAGTTACATCCGGAAACCCAGATGGAAGAGAAATAAAACGAGAAGGGAACATAATCATCTTCGACTGGTATGAGAATATACATGAACTCTTCTCGGCATGCGACTTGGTTATATCAAGGGCGGGGTTATCCGTCATACATACATGCATACTGCACGGCAGGAGGATGCTCCTCATACCTATACCCCAACACGGCGAGCAGGTGGGAAACGCGTATAGAGTACAGCAGCTGGGATTAGGAAAGACGCTGGAGGAGAGTAAGCTCTCCGAAGAGACGTTTAGAGAAGCTATCAACGAGCTGGAAAACGAGGCGGAAGAGTTCGGGAAAAACATACTGGAGGTGAAGAGGCTGGCGGAGTCGCTGGAGGGCGTGGATAAGGTCTTGGAGATTTTACATAAACTCCTCAAGGCTATTTAAAATCACGAGTAAACACTTATGTGATGAGATTTCGGGGTTTTAAGTGAAGAAGGGGGATGGGAGAGAAGGATAGTAACTTCTTCCCCGCCGATGCGCGGCTTGAGATGGTTCTTGGGCTTGTTGAGATAGTAGCCAGCTCAGGGAACAGGATTGAGATAGCCAAGATCTCCCAGGATTTACAGACTGACGTTGATAGGATTCTCCCAGTCGTAGAGGCTGCTGAGAAACTGGAGTTTATCAAGGTTGTGGATGGGGAGTGTGAGGTTACTGAAACAGGGTTAAAAGCATTATCCAGCAGGTCCAACGACCAGAAGAAGGTGATACGTGATAAGATAGTCTATCTAGAGCCTTTCGCCACTGCGTTAAGGCTTGCTGAGGAGAGGCCCGAGGGGTTCACGGCTGAGGATGTTGCTGAGAGGCTCAGCGGGGTGAGGGGAGGTAACATATACGTGGAAGACCCTGAGAAGCTCCATCAACTCCTAGTAGAGTGGCTTCTATACACCGAGATGCTGGACTACGACGGCGATAACAGAAGATTCAAGAAATTCACCTAGCTGAGCAGCGTGAATATCTTATCAACATAATCGTAGAACTCTCTACGCCTCTTATCACGGGGCCTCTGGAGGTTTATCTCCACCACCTCCTTCACCCTAGCCGGCCTCTCCGTTAAAACAACAACCCTATCACACAGCTCCACCAACTCCTCTATGTCATGGGAAACCAGAACAACTGAGCTGGGCGACATGCTCTCGTTCATCCACATATTCTCAATCTCGCTCCTCAGGGCTACCGCAGCTAGGGGGTCTATGTTGTCGAACGGCTCGTCCAGCAGCAGGACGTCGGGGTGGGTAACCAAAGCCCTGGCTAGGATAACCTTCTTCTTCATACCATCGCTCAACTCAGATGGGTATGCCGAGTCGAAGGCCGAAAGCCCCACCATATCCAAGAAAGCCCTACAGCGTTCTATCTTATCCTCACGCGTAAGGGATTTGTCGGAGTATAAAGCCAGCATGACGTTCTCTAGTACTGTATACCATGGGAAGAGGGTGGTGGTGGGTAGGACTAGGGAGATGGCGGGTGTAGGTTTCTCCAGCCTCTGGTTCTTGTAATAAACCTCCCCCCTCTCGGGTTTGAGCAAACCCGCTAAAACCTTCAAGAGCGTTGTCTTCCCACAGCCTACGGGGCCTGCTATGCCTAGAAACTCAGCATACCTGACTTGAATACTCAACCCCTCGAAGACGCTTATCACCAAACCCCGCCGCAGGTTAAACCTTACATGTAGTTCCCTCCCCTCCAGTATGGATTCCGTTATCCTGAGCCTCCCAACGGTTTCCTCCACCACCATACCTACGTAGCCTCCGGGAACCTCAGCTTTGAGGTCGCCAGCTCGTAGAGTTTCCTCCAGAACACTTTATTTATGGATATAATGACTATAACCATCACAGCCACTAGGAGTGCTAGGGAGTAGATATCACCCATCTCAGTCGCTACGCTAATCGCCTTACCCAACCCAGGGGTCTTGACACCAGCTACTACACCTCCTATCTTCATCCGCTCAGCAACAACCAACGTGTTCCAAGCACCGCCAGTAGCTGCTATGCATCCGCTTATTATCGAGGGAATCCCCCTAGGGAGGTAAAGCACCTTAAGACCGGCCAACCCCCTTATGTTATAAAGCTCCAACACCTCCCGCTCCTCGCTGGGCACCCTCCGCATCCCAGCGTAGGCGGCGAAGAAAACATACCACTGCATTCCCATGATTATCAATATGAATGTTCTTAGCTCGTCGTATCCCTGTAGTAGTGATGCGAAGATTGGGTAGGTTATGGTGGCTGGTATGGAGGCTGCTACCTGTATGATGGGTATCGTGAATAGGGCTGCTCTTCTGTTGGTTGCTAAGTAAATGGCTAAAGGTATGCTCCACGCAACGGCGAACAGAACAGCTGTAGCTACTCTAGCTAGGGAGAAGGCTACGTCGAGAATAATATTGTAAGGGCCTATGGTGTAGATTCTCTCCAGAAAGCCGTATAAGAGCTTCTGCAGGGGTATTTCACGGAGCAGGGGGAGGAGGAAGATTAAGTAAGCTAGAAGCGTTATGGCTAGGGCGTAGAGTAGGGTTTTCACGAACCTCACCCGCTTAGTCAACCAGCCTAACGGTATGCGGGGCAGCATAAACTCAGGCGAGGGAAAGCGTATACGCGGGAGCCTACCCACGAGCTTCCTTCCCTTAAACACGCTGCTTAACGGTATAATGGGAGAATCCTCAACAGCCGTAGCCTCGAACTTGAACCTCCCGCTGTAGTGGATTAGGGGGAGGAAAACGAAGAGGTCTGTTAATATTATGGCAGCCACGAGAACTGCCAGCGTAACGGCCATACCCGTTACATTCCCAGCCGACGCGAAGGAAGCCATGGTGGAGCCTAGTCCAAACAGCTTCACATCCAGCTCCCCGAAATCTATTATCTCGCTGGCCACTAGGAAATACAACCCGTTGGACCAAGAGGATACGAAGCCAACGAATATCCTAGGGAGGGTGGAGGGGATGTATAGCTTAGTAGCCCTAGCCCAAGGAGATAAACCCAACGCCTTAGAGGTTTCGATAAACTCAGCTGGAATTACTTTTATCGACTCGTAGACTGCGAAGGTTAGGTTCCATACCTGGCTTGTGAATATCAGGAATATTGCTGCTGCTTCAGCCCCTATCGCTGGGCTGAGGGTGTAGAAGCCGTATAACGCTAGTGGGAAGAACCCCAGTATGGGGATGGACTGCAGGACATCGAGTAGTGGTATTATTATCTTCTCGGCTCTCTTGTTTAACGCAGCAACCCCTCCCACGAGGAGTGAGAAGCCTACTGAGAGGAAGAGAGCTGCCGCCATACGTAGCCACGAAACCCCTACTGCAGCCCATGCTATAGCCAGCTCCTCCAAGACCATGGGTTGAGCCTAGAGCCGCTGTACAGCTCTGGTTCTAAACCTTTTCACGCAGCATCTGGGTTATGAAGTATAGTGGGAGCTGTTTTAAGGCCTCTTTATACGGGTTGTCTGGTATCAAGCCGCTGGAGGCAAGCTGCCTAGCCTTTGATATACGGTATGCTACCTGCCGTATTATGAACTCCTCGCTGGGATGCTTTGGGGAGAAAGCCTTAACCAACGTACTGAACTTACCCGTCTTGGAGGCTATCAAAGCCTTCAGAAAACGCTCCTTAAAATCCTGCATTAAGAACATAACCCCGCCGTAGCGTTTGTTCCTCAAGCTATCCACCAGGTCATCCGCCAGCTGGTAAGCGGTCCCAACCTCAACTCCATACTGCTTCACCAAGTATTTCGCCTGCTCATCAACACCAGCCAGGACGGCCGCCGACTCGGTAGCTGCCTCGAAGAGGGAGGCTGTCTTCTCCCTTATTATCAGCAGGTAGAGCTCCTCCGAAATATCCCGGCCCAGCAGAACCTCATTCAGAATCCCCTTCGACGCCTTATCCCAAGCCTCCACGAATATCCTGGCAAGCTCTATCCCCTTCTCCAAAACGGTCTCGAAGGCGAAGTTTATTATTCTATGGCCCTGCAGCAGGGCTTTACCAACCCCTATATGCCTCCAGATGGAAAGCTCCCCCCGTCTCCTGTAGTCTAGGTCTAGTATGTCGTCGTGCATTAGGCTGGCGCTGTGGGCCAGCTCCAGGGCGCAGGCGACGTCTAGGGCTTTTTCATAATCCTCGCCGTTCAGGGCCTTGAAAGTAACTAGGAGGAGCAGGGGCCTCAGCCTCTTCCCTCCTAAAATAGCCCTCTGGATAAGAAACCTGTCGCTCCTGCCGTGTATCCTCCGCTGTATATGCTGCTCTAAATCCTCCCTAAGCGTATTCAGCAACTGCTGCAGCCCCGCCTCCTCAACGAGCATCAAAACTTTTCCTACCTACGTCCGGCATAAAATAGACTCCTGCGATTCATTTATTCTTATCTCTCTAAAGCCGTATTGAGAAAAACCGGGGGGATAAAGAAAATTAGGGAATGTTTCTACATATATTGGGCGAGCTTAGACTCTATAACCTTCTTGGGAACCGCGCCTATTATAGCGTCTACGGGTTTTCCTCCTTTGAATATCATCAGCGTAGGTATGCTCATTATACCGAACCTAGCAGCGGTTCTTGGGTTTTCATCTACGTTAAGCTTCAGGAAGACAGCCTTCCCAGCGTATTCATGGGCCAGCTGCTTTATGATAGGCGCTATAGCCCTACAAGGAGCGCACCACTCAGCCCAGAAATCAACAACAACCAAAGAATACCTTCTAACCTGCTCGTCGAAGTCTAGGTCAGTAACCTCAACAGGCTCGCTGGGCCAGTTACTCATACCCTTCTCTCCACCTCCACTCAACAACTCCATCATCTTACGCATCTTAATACGCTCAAGCTCATTCTCATCCATATCCACGTCTTCTAAATTAAAATTAACAGCATACTATTAAACATAATAACGATACAAACTATGATAAACCAATATAATAACTAGAGCATTCTCATAACACTCACATAATAAAAGAAAAATATTTGCTATAGCCCGGGCCGGATTCGAACCGGCGTCCTGGGGGTTCTCCTCCCCCCGGGGATCCAGAGCCCCAGATCCTTGGCCCGTTTGTTCTGACCGGTTGTTTGGCCGCTAGACGACCGGGCTTCTCCCTGTGTTTTCCGTGTATTGTCTTTATTTATGGACTAGGGACTACTTGTAGCTACTTCCCCCCTGCTTCGGCTTGGAGCCTTATCCAGACTCTCGGACATCCAAGCCACATGTGAGCGACCCGCTCAAAAAACCCATATCATAAAGAATTATTTATACTTATCTATAACCTGCCCACCTTCCTAACTCACCTCACGGTTAAAACCATAAGCTTTCTTAGCGACGTTTATGTAACGCCTTGCATGATCTTATCAGGTTAGAGGCCAGTTTTCGCAGATAACCTCTATTAGGTCATCGTCTATGAACAGGGCATACACCACCTCCAACCCTTTATCCACCTTAATGAATACCTCACGGCTGCAGGCTTCGCATAAAACGACTCCCCCTCAGTATGCCCCTGGGTAACCCTCCTATCACCGCCGTGGAGCCTTACAAGAAACATCCTCTCCATGATTCTG
>DQVM01000103.1 GCA_015661775.1 Candidatus Caldarchaeum subterraneum
GGATGATGGATATAGTGGCTGGGAGGCTTGGCCTAGATAAGGCTGAGATAAGGTTCAGAAACTTCATAAAACCAGAACAAATGCCATACACAACAGCCTTCGGATGCATATACGATGGAGGTGATTATCCTACAGCACTTAGAAAGGCTCTGGAAAAGATAGAATATTGGAAGATGCGAGAGGAGCAGAGGAGAGCAAGGGAAGAGGGCCGTTACCTCGGTATAGGGGTTTCAGCTATAGTGGAGCCCAGCGCTACCACAGCAGCCGTTACAGCTCTCTGGGGCTCCCCCATATACCGCAAGTACGCCAGCACAACAGAAGCTGCCTCTATAAAGATACATCCTACAGGCAGGGTTACAGTAGCTCTAGGTACAGTACCCCAAGGCCAAGGACATGAAACGGTAGCAGCCCAGATAGTGGCCGACCAGCTTGGAATCCCTCCAGAAGATATAGAGGTTCTCCCCGGCTTCGACTCCCATACACATCCATTCGGCGGAGAATCTGGAACTTACGCAAGTAGATTCGCGGTGGTGGGTACAGGGGCTCTAGTAGGTGCTGCAACACGTCTTAAGGAAAAAATCCTCAAGATAGCTGCACATCAACTTGAGGCAAGGCCTGAAGACCTTGAGATTGATAACGGTAGGATATACGTGAAAGACAGTCCAGAGAGATACATTACCTTGAAGGAGGTGGCAAGAGCATCGTATCACCAGCTTGGTATGCTTCCTAAGGATATGGAACCCAGCTTAGAGGAGTCCTATACCTATATGTTCCCCTACGCAGGAGTAGCCGACGAGAAGCTAAGAGCCAACTACAGCGCCGCGTATGCTTATTTGGCTGGTGCGTTAGTTGTTGAGGTTGATGTTGACACTGGTTCAGTTTACTTACGTAGATTGGTGGTGGTTCACGACGCGGGTACTGTTATTAATCCTCTGATTCTAGAGGGGCAGGTTCACGGAGCTATAGCGCATGGATTAGGTGGGGTGGTGTATGAGGAGCATGCATATGATGAAAACACAGGCCAGCCTCTAGCTATAACGTTTGCAGACTACCTAGTCCCAACAGCAGTAGAGATACCTAAGATGGAGATAGAGCATATGGAGACCCCGTCAACCTTCTCGGTTTTAGGCTCTAAAGGAAGTGGAGAGGGAGCTTCTATACTAATGCCTGCTTTACTGGCTAATGCGGTAGAAGACGCTCTAGAGCCTCTAGGCGTAAAAATAACATCAACACCCCTATCCAACGAGAAAATATGGAGAGAAATAAAGAAAGCAAGACAACACAACTATGTTTAATTTTATCGTTTCTCCTTAAGCCTGTTATAGAGCATCTGCTCCTGCACAGGTCTAGTTATCAACCCATATCCTTCCCAGACGATGTAGAAGATAGCATAGGGCGATATCCCGGCGTGGAACATCTTAATAGGGTCTTGCGACTTCACCAGCTCTTTCTCTTCATCCGATAGATTGAACTGATTCATCACACTTTCTGGATCTTCCTTAAATTTCTCTCTTAATTCACGGCTTTTGTGTAGTTGTAGAGCGAATTTATGCAATCGGTAGAATTTCGGTTCTGGATATCCATACATCAGGGGCATACTTCCGATTCACCTACGTAAGATTGAAATCAGCTACGCAGTAGCCTATGTGGTATGTCTTTTGGTATGTTATTATCTCGGCTGGTTTATCCCCTATAGCGCCTAACAAGGTTATCCATGTCCGCAGTTCAAACTCACCGTGTTCATCAAGCCATTCAGCGTCTAGGTTAGCGAGTTCAGACCCACGGCCCGAAACCAGCTTATCTATAACATACCTATCGGCCTCTTCATCTACTTTACCATAGTAGGGAGTTCCTGGATAATGTGAGAGCCCTCCAGTTGCTATAAGGACGACCCTCTCGTTTGAATCGTCTCTGTCCAACACCCTCCTTATAGCCTTGCCCAGCTCGTAGCATCTTCTAGCCGTCGGCCTTGGATGGACGTTACTATTGATATGGAATGGAACTAGCTTTACTTCATCGGTTGTTTTTGTTATCCATGTTAGTGGAGCTAGGTATGGGTGATCCAGCTCCAGTTCTTGGGAGAAACATATGTCAAACCCTTCTTCGACGAGTGAGAAGAGAAGTTTCTTAGCCAGCTCGGGATGGCCCTTAGCTACCAGCTTGTGGCCCGCCATCTCTCCGTGAACCTCCTCACCTGTAAAAATCAATATCTGGGGGTAGTTATCTAGGAAGAACGACTCTATATGATCAGAGCCGAAGACTATCAACGCGTCTGGGTTAAGCTTGCTTATCCTCCTGCCAACCTCCATCAAGGCTTCATGAACTTTAGCAAGCTGGGCGGTATACTCTTCAGAGACCTTTGGCTGTACTAGAATCTGCGGTGCGTGAGAGCAGGCGAATGCTCCTACGATCCTAACCATAGCGCATTTATAACGGAAATGATAGGTTATATTTGTTATTATATATCGCAATAGTTAAAAATATAACCAGATATTAAATTCTGACAAAATTTTTATGCTATTCCACCAGCTATCTTACGCCATGAAAAGAAGCCAAGTATACGCTATAGTCGCTTTGGTTGTAGTGGTGGCCATAGTAGCTGGGGTTGTTGTGACGCAGTTCACCGCACAGCCGGCTGGACCTGAGGTAGTTAAGATAGGGGCTTTAGAGCCTCTCAGCGGCGTCTTCGTCTCTTGGGGAAACAAGCACTTGAATGGGATGAAGTATGCAGTAGAGGAGCTGAATAAGCGGGGAGGTATATTAGGTAAGCCCGTAGAACTTGTGGTCTTCGACACGAAGGGAGATCCGAAGGAGGCTGTTACAATATTCAGAAAGATGGTCGAAGAGGAGGGGGTTATAGCTGTAGCAGGCCCGGTTTCAAGCTCCGTAGGCTTGGCTGCTGCTAAAGAGGCTGAGTCGCTTAGAGTTCCGCTCTTCCTACACATGGCCGGCTCCCATAGGATATTAACCAAGGAATCCCGCTTCACCTTCAGAACCTGCCTCCCAGCGGCCCCCATGAACATAGAGGGTATAGCCAACTTCATAAAGCAGGAGGGGTATAAGAGGATAGGCGCTATAATAGCGGATTATGAATGGGGCCATTCGATAAGACAGGCCATAGAGCAGTATATAGTACCTATTGAGGGTGTCCAAGTTCAGATAGAAGTGGCTCCGCTGAGAACAGACGACTTTACCCCCTACCTAAGGAAACTACAAGA
>DQVM01000134.1 GCA_015661775.1 Candidatus Caldarchaeum subterraneum
TGAATCCGAAAAGGAATTGAAAGCGTACTTCGGTAGGGCTGTATCCTACTCTCCTAGCAATCTCTCCTGAATCCGAAAAGGAATTGAAAGTGGCGTCCGACTAGGCCTGTGTTTAATGGAAATAGCTGGTTCGTGAATCCGAGAAGTAATTGGAAGGTTTTAGGCGATGTATTTTGGTGTGTCGTTGTCTGTTTCTTCTGTTAGTATGTGGATTTTTGTTTGTTGGGTTTTGTGGTGGGGGGTTAGTGTTATTTCTGGGTATAGTTCTGTTATTTTTGTTGTTGTGTATTTTTGTATTGGGTGGTTTTGTTGGAAGGTTTGTTTGATTAGTTGTTTTGTTATGTTTGTTGCTTCTTCTTGGGTTATTCCGAGTGTTTTTAGGTATTCTTCTAGGAGTCTTCTGAATAGGTAGCTTTTGAGCTCTGTCTCGTTTTCTGTTAGCTGTGTCAGGGCGTGTATTATGTTTTGGTTTAGGATTATGTAGTTTGATGCTGGGTCTGTTAAGGCTTCTCTGCTGGGTGGTAGGGTTGCTAGGGCTATTTCCACACCCGCTCTCCTTAAGCCTAGCCTCTCCTCCACAATCCTCCTAACCAGCTTGAACACCTGAACCAAGCTCTTAGCCTCCTTGAGGCCTTCTTCATAGCTTTCCGACCTCATGCTTCCCAGCAGACTGGCTACCTGTTGTTTTAAAGTGTTCTATACCTGTTGTTAGCCTTATGGATTGGCCCGTTTAACCACGATAATATGATAACCTTTATCTCTCCAGCCTGCGGGTTTCTACTACATGCCTTTCCACAGGCATAGGGTTAGGGTTAGGTTTACTGAGACTGAGTGCACAGGGGTTGTGAATTTCATCAACTACGGCAGGTGGATGGATGAAGCCCTGCTGGACGGCCTTACTGAACGTGGACTATCCTACGACAGGTTCGGTAACCTCTATCTGAATGGGAAGAAGCTGGACGGCGTCTTCATGCTGGGGGAGTATAGGGTGAGGATGGAGAAACCCTCCAAGCTCCTAGACTACATAGACGTGGAGATAACAGTTGATGAAATGAGGGAGAAGGTGGTTGTCTTCGGAGCTTTGTTTAAAGACGCCTCAACCGGAGAAACCCTAGCCAAAGGCTCGTTAACCTACGTCTACGTAGATGTTAAGCTCTGGAAGGCCGCCTCAATACCCAAGGAGCTTAAGGAACTTATCGTCGGCTGAAAAACCGGTGAACCCAGCATGCTATACGACATACGAGGAAAGGTCGCCGTCGTAACAGGCTCAGGCCGTGGAATAGGCAGGGCGATAGCTGTTAAACTAGCCCATGAAGGCGCATCAGCAGTCGTCGTAAACGCTAAAAAAGGCAGGGAAGAAGCGGAAGAAACAGCTAGGATAATCAAAGCAGCCGGAAGCAGCTCCATAGCTGTTGTATGCGACGTGGCAACACCCCACGGGGCTGCGGAGCTAATCTCAGAGGCAGCTGCGAAATACGGCCGGGTAGATATTCTGGTAAATAACGTAGGCGTCGGCCTTTACAGGAGGATAGGCGAATACGACGAGGGGGTGGTTGAGAAGATAATAGCAACCAGCCTAAAGTCTGCGATATACTGCAGCCAAGAGGCAGTTAAGCGGATGAGGGGAGAGGGGGTTATTGTTAACGTCTCCTCCCTCGTAGGCTTCATACCGTATCAAGGGCTAGCAATCTACAGCGCAGCCAAAGCGGGGTTGATAGGCCTTACCAAAGCCATGGCTGTGGACCTGGCCCCCGGTATTAGGGTTAACGCCGTAGCCCCTGGCCTGGTTATGGATACCAAGATAGGGGAGAGCTGGCTTAAGCTCCATAACATAACCCCCGAGGACTGGAAGACGAGATACACCCTGCTCAGACGCCCCGTCTACCCCGATGAAGTAGCGGAGGCTGTGGCTACATTAATTAAAATCCCATCAATAACAGGAGAGACCATAGTAATAGACGCTGGCCAGTCGCTGTTACCCGGCCGTTTCCTAGAATAGCGTTTATTTACAACTCACGCACAGATGTAGGTATGAACAACGTGGACGTAGATAAGCTACGGAAGTTTGTGGAGGATGTTAAGAAGGACCCGACCCAGGCTTTGAAGAAGAAAAGCGTAGAAGGTAGCTGGGTTTTCGAGGAGGGAAAGCCGCAGTTCGTTGCGAAGCTGGAGTATCCCAACGGAGGGGTTACCCTAAGCTGCGAGCTCCCGCCCTTCGCAGGAGGGTGGGGAACCTCGCCTGACCCGATTCAATACTGCCTCTACGGCCTGGCGGCGTGCTTCGCAGCAACGCTTATGGCTACCGCCACAGGCGAGGGGATAGAGCTTAGGAAGCTGGAGGTGCGGGCGGAGAACGAGATAGACCTACACAAAAACCTAGGGCTCTCCAAGGACCCGATAATAAAGAAGGTTAGGCTGGTGGTTAGGGCCGACGGCCCCTCCGAGGCTGAGATGCAGAGGCTGATAAAGCTGGCGGAGGAGAGATGCCCCGGTGTGGAGTGCGTAACCAGCAGCATACCGTTTGAAACCTCCCTAGAGAAGTGAATCCGGTAAAGTTAAAGCCTTTCCCCATTAATTTTTGGATGGTGGCTGTGTTTGAGGCTTAGGGAGCTTGTTAGGAAGAAGCCCATCACCATAGAGAGCGGCGGCACTGTGTATGATGTGATTAAGGTTATGGCTGTTGAGGATATTGGGTTTATCGTAGTCACTGAGGCGGGGCGTATGGTAGGGGTTCTGTCTGAGAGGGATGTGATAAAAGCCATCGCAGACGGTAAGGATCTCAACATCCCTGTGGGCAGGGTCTGTAAGAGGGATATAATCACGCTTAGGGCAGACGCAACCCTAGAGGAGGCAGCGGCGGCCATGGGTAAGCATAGAATAAGACACGTAGTAGTTGTTGACGACGAAAACAACCTAGTTGGCGTAGTATCGGTTAGGGATATCCTGGCGGAGCTATACTCAGCAGGCCCGGCTGAGGATTAGTATCTTCACCCCATCTCCCTAGCAGCCTCCGCTGCTATCGCCTCATCCTCCTCAGCCGTGGCCCCGCTAACCCCTACAGCCCCTATCGTCTCCCCGTCCTGTTTTATTGGTACCGCGCCTCTTCAGAATAGGAGTCTGCCTCCCGTCATGGCTGATATCCCCGTCCAGAACGCTGGGTTAACTTGGATACGCTGCTCAAACTCCCCCGTGGCTCTTCTGAAGAGAGCTGCAGCGGCGGCCTTCCCCCACGCTATCTGAGGAGTTACAGGTATAGCGCCGTCCATCCTCTCCAACGCTATTAAATCCCCGTGCTCATCCACCACCGCTATCGCTACCTTCAGCCGCATCTCCTCAGCCTTCCTACGGCCCCGCTCCACTATCCTCCTAGCCGCCTCAAGGTCTAGGGGCATGCATAACCCCTCCTTAAGCTACTTAACAACTGCTTCCGCCTCCTGTTGAGCTGCTTTCGCCTCCTGCTTAAACGGCGGGGCTCTACGTAGTATCTCGTAGATTATGTACCCTGTTATTACAGCGGTTACTTGGCTGGCTAGGGCTGATACTAGGGCGGCTGGGTATTGTATCGCCTGCGTGTTTGAGATTAGGAAAGCCAGCCACGGGGATGTTATGGCTGCGTAGATTATAGAACCTACTATTACTAGTCTCCTCCTCATGTACCAGATGACCAGCAGCCCTTCCAGCGAGACGAGGGGTGAGGCCATGTCCAGAGGCCCTAGGGGTGAGGCGCTGTTGGCTATGAACTGGCCGAAGACAAGCCCCACTAA
>DQVM01000063.1 GCA_015661775.1 Candidatus Caldarchaeum subterraneum
GACCCTGAAGTATACCCTCCCCCCTCGCCTCCTAACCTTAAGTATAACCCTCCTACCCCCCGCGTAGCGGCGGCCAACCCTAAGAGGCCTGCCTAGGCCAGCCTCTATAACAGATGCATCCCCCCCAGCTACGACGAGCCCCTCCCTGTAATGCTCCTCATCAACCACCCCGCTCTCAGGGTGGGTAGGTATGTTAAGAGGCGGCAGGAGGCCGACGTACCTCAGCATAGGCTTGATCGGATAGAGCCTCCTCCTGAGGTAGGGGGCTGTGCAGAGGTACTCCAGCACCTCCCTCAAGAAGGAGACGTTCCTCAAATCAGGGCTATCAGGGTCGTCTGCGTAGAAGACGACGTGGGAAACCCTGAAGGTCGCCAAGACCCTGGCGAGGTAGCCCACCTTAAGCGTCTTCTCCCTCAGCGAAGGGACTTCTGAGAAGAGGCTCATCGGGAGCAGAACATCAAACCTACCTAGGCGGCGGGGTGAGAAGAACAAAACCCATCAAACCAACCTCACACCCTCCCCTTCCTATAAACCGTTTGTCAAGGGTTAATATCATCCCTCTTACAATCATGGCCTAGTCTCAGGAGAGTGGAAGCCGGATGGGCCATAGAAAATACTCAGCACCCCGCAGAGGCTCGCTAGCCTTCCTACCTAGGGGAAGGGCCTCACGCCTACTCCCCAGGGTCAAGCACTGGCCACGTAGGCTGGACGGCGCAGCCCTGCCTATGGGATTCGTAGGATACAAAGCAGGGACAACCTCAGTCCACTACATAGACAACACCCCCAACTCCCCCACCATGGGGGCTGAGGTAAATAAAGTAGCTACGGTGCTCGCGGTGCCTCCGCTTAGGGTTGTAGGGGCTACGCTGTACGAGAAGGTAGACGGCAGGCTGAGGGACATGCTGAAGATATGGAGCAGCAACCTGCCTGAGGATGTTAAGCGGCGGGTAAAGAGGCTAAGGCCCAACGAGGAGGAGGCGAGGAAGAGGCTGGAGCAGCTGAAGAACAGGGTCGCCGAGGTCAGGCTGATAGTAGCAACTGACACAAAGGCGGTAGGAGCGGGTAAGAAACCCCACATACTGGAGATTAAGGTAGACGGCGAACCCGGGAAGAGCCTTGAGTACGCGCTGTCAAAGCTGGGGCAGGAGCTTAGGATAAGCGAGGTCTTCAAAGAAGGCGACTACGTAGACGTTATAGCGGTAACCAAGGGCAAGGGCTTCGAAGGTGTTGTCAAGAGGCACGGCGTGGCTAAGCTGCAGCATAAGTCCAGGAAAACAGTAAGGGGGGTCGGCGCCATAGGGGGGAGAAGCCCCGCCTACGTAACATACTACGTCCCTAGATCAGGGCAGCTGGGCTACCACAGGAGAACAGAGTTCAACAGGAGGGTATTGATAATATCCCAGAACGGGGATGAGCTAACCCCGAGAAGCGGATGGCATAGATTCGGCGTAATCAAGACCGACGCAGTGGTGCTGGAGGGAACGGTGCAGGGGCCGCCTAAGAGGCCGGTAGTGCTCAGAACCCCCGCAAAACCGCCCACACAGGTAGAGAAGCCCGAGATAACGACGGTGGAGGTGAAGACCAGATGAACCTAACGTCCTCACTCCTCAAGCTGAAGGAGGAAGCCGGCAAGGCCCCGGTCTACGGGGTGGATGGAGAGGTCAAGGGAGAGGAGACGCTCCCCAAGATATTCAAGGCACCGCTGCGGGAGGACCTAGTCAGGAGAGCTTATATACACCTGAAGACCCACACGCTACAGCCTAAAGGGGCTTTCAAAGGCTCAGGCCATAAATACTCGGTAGAATCATGGGGAGCAGGCTTCGGAGTAGCTAGGGTGGCCAGGGTAAAAGGCCGGGGAACTCCTAAATACGCCTCAGCCGGCATGGTCCCCTCCGCTGTGGGAGGCAGGCCAACCCACCCGCCCGTCCCTGAGAAGAAGATCCACAAGAAGCTGAACAAGAAGGAGAGGCGCCTGGCGTTAGTCTCTGCGATAGCCTTTACAGCAAGCCCCGAGTGGGTGAGGAGGAGGGGCCACAGGATACCTGAGGGCATAGCCCTCCCCATCGTCGTGGAGGACGGGCTGGAGGGTATTAGCAAGACGAGGGAGGTGGTGGAGCTTCTTAAGAAGCTAGGGCTGGAGCAGGAGCTGAAGCGGTGCAGGGAGAGAAAAATAAGAGCTGGCAAGGGGAAGATGAGGGGAAGACGATACAAGGAGCGTGTAGGTCCTTTGATCGTAGTAGCCAGCGACAGGGGAGTGGGGGAGGCCGCCGGGAACATACCCGGGGTTGATGTGGTGGAGGCCCGTAGCCTAAGCATCCTCCACCTAGCGCCGGGAGCCCACCCAGGGAGGCTCACCATATACACCCCAGCGGCGTTGAGTATACTGGGTGAGAAGATGCCATGAACCCGCAGAAGCTCATAAAAAGAGTAGTAGTAACGCAGGACACGGTGCAGCTGGTGGAGAATGAGAACAAGCTGGTCTTCATCGTCGACGTAAGGGCCAGTAAGCCGGAGATAAAACGGGCAGTGGAGGAGCTCTACGAGGTGGAGGTGGAGAAGGTGAACACGCTGATAACACCGCAGGGGGAGAAGAAGGCCTTCGTAAGGCTGAAACCTGAGTACAGCGCCTCCGAGCTGGCTGTGAAGCTGGGAATCTTCTAAAACCACCCATACAACCCTAAACAACCCAAGTAAAAACAAGACCAGCGGGAGATGGATAGAGTTAAAATATCCACACTTCAAAATACCGGAGGAGACGCGGGTGCGTAGAAGTTGGGCAGGAACATAAGGGCGCAGAGGCTGGGGAGAGGCTCGCCGACGTTCCAAGCCTCGTTAGCCAGGAGATACGCCGTAGGCTATCCAAGCATGCTGATAAGGAGGAGCAGGCTGCTGAGAGGGGTTGTCAGGGACCTGGTCCACGACCCCGGGAGAGGAGCCCCGGTGGCTGAGGTGGCGGTAGGCGGGGAGGTCTTCGCAATACCCGCTGTGGAGGGTATGTACGTGGGGCAGGTCCTGCAGATGGGCGAGGAAGCGGAGCCCACCACAGGTAACATACTCCCCCTCAGCAGAATCCCCGAGGGTACGGTGGTTTCATGCATAGAGCTCCACCCCGGCGACGGGGGTAAGCTGGCAAGGGCATCAGGGGCATACGGCGTAGTTACAGCCCAGATGGGCGGCAGAACCATGATACAGCTCCCCTCAAAGAAGACGATAGCGGTCCCCTCCTCCTCGCTGGCGGTGGTGGGGGTTGTAGCTGGAGGGGGGAGGGAGGAGAAGCCCTTCCTAAAAGCCGGTAAGAAATACCACTGGATGAAGGCTAGGCATAGGTACTGGCCTAGGGTGAGGGGAGTAGCCATGGCACCAGCCTTCCACCCGTTCGGAGGGGGGAGTCATAAGCATATAGGCAGGCCGGAGACCGTCGCTAGGGAGACGCCGCCGGGGAGGAAGGTGGGGCTGATAGCAGCTAGGAGGGCGGGCCGTAAAAAGAGGTAAACAATCTCTTCCTCATACGCATTAAACGGCTACCGCTTTTCTTTACCCCCCGGCTTCCTCCTATACTGTAGCGGGTTTTTTATTCCTCCGCATAGCCTCCCCTCCTCTATGCATAGCCCATGCGTCTGTATCGTCCTGCAGCTTGGGGTTGTGTACCTAGTCCCGCCCCCCCGTTTACCTGCGATATGCTCTATCTGATACCTCGCTATCCTCTCGTCGAAGTCCCCCCGCTGGGCGTAGAGCTGCAGTATCTGCTCGGTCTCCCAGCCTATGTTGATAAGGTAGGCAGCTAGGGTGAAGTTTCCGAAGTGGGATACATGCTCCCCAGCCAGCAGCCTTTGCCTCAGCGCCTGCATGCAGGGGGGCCAGGACTCTAGGGGGATTTTACTCCTCGCCTGCTCCGTCTCCCTCCACCTCCTCGTCTCTAGGGCGTTCCTCAGCCTCTCCACATGGGGTTTTAGGAAGTCAGGGGTGGGTATCCTGCCTATGCTCCTCAGCCTCTCCTCGATATACTCCTCCAACGCGTTCTTGATTATCGTAAGCATCTCGGGCCTACGTAGGGGTACATAACCCCTGTCCATTATCCTGTTCACCAGCTTGAACCTAGGCTCGTTCAGCTTGACTGAGTAGCGTAGGTAGTCTGTGAAGTGTATCCTAAACTCATACGGCGGGTTGGAGAGCTTCACATCCATCCGCAGCACCTCCCTAGCCACGAAGTAGAGCACATCCCTGACGTTGCCGGGGTCTATCTTCTCGAAGAGCCTGGAGTACCTCTCAGCCTCCACGGTTGCGAAGCGCCGGGTAGCGTAGCTGTCCTCCAGCATGGCTACGAGGGCTATCGAGAGGGGGTATGAGAGTATCTCCTCCTCCGAAGGCTTAGCACCCGTTCCGTAGGATGCTCTTACTCCGTGAACCAGGGCCTGCTCAACCCGTGAGACCGCCTTCTCGACAAGCCTCTCCATACCCGGCTCGGCGAAGTCCTCCAGCCTAATCCCGAAGGAGCCTATATACTCCCTCATCTGCTGCAGGAACGGGAACTCCATCATCAGGCGTTCTATGAAATAGGGGTCGCTGTACGTCAAGTCCTCTTGCCCTTACTATACTAGTCAGCAGGTAGGGGTTGTATTTAAGAACGCCTACCCTCGGCGTCTCTGATAAGACTTAGAAGCCCCTTACCTATCTCAGTCTTCAAGGCATCCCGCCTGAAGCTACGTAGGTCTATACCATGCTCAAGCTCCAGCATGATAGATTCTAAAGCCATCTCAAGCTTATCCAGCTCGTGGACGAGTCTGGCCTCTGGTGTATTACCTTCGTAGAGCTCCTGAATGAGCTTAAGATACTCAGAGGATAACCTGGGTTGAAGCTGCTTAACAAGGGCTGTTAATATGCTACGCTCCAGCCTACGCGCCTGCCCCCCTACCATGCCCCTCTTCTGACTAGGCGTTAGGTCTCCTAGGTATGCTTCAGCCAGGTCGTGGAGCAGGGCCATCTTAACCGCCTTCCCCGCGTCGAGGCCCTTCAAGTCAGCCAGCAGCATGGTTATCAAGGCTAGGGAGTATGTATGGTCCGCCACGCTCTCCGGGTTCTTAACCCCATGCTCAACCCAGCCTGCTCTACGTATACGCTTAAGCCTTAGGCCTGCGATTATGATGGGCAGCGTATTCTCTAGCTCCTCCCCCATAGTTTCATCATCCTCGCAACAGCCTTACTAACCCCTGTACCGTACTGGAGGGCTGACTTCTCAACGTGGGCAATCCTCCCAAGGCCTAGGCTCTCAGCGACGCGGCGTAGTATATACTTCCTGACAACAGCATCTCCCCCTGTTCTCCTCAGCTTAAGCTCAGGGGGTATGCCCAGGCCCAGCTCAGCCACCGTAGGGAGTAGGTAGGGTAAAGCCAGCTCAACCCCGGCGAGCTTACACGCCAGCGAGTCGCGGGGAAGGCCTAGGCGGTGTAGGTTGAAGACGTCCTCTGCCAAAGCCTCTCCCAACCCCCCGTACCCCCGCTCCTCCAGTATGCGTAGATACTTCATATACCCTCCGAACAGCTCGTCAGCGCCCTGGCCGGCCACCGCCTGCCTAACCCCAGCCTCGCTCAGGCGCCTGGCCTGGATGGAGAACACGCTCCCTATGGCCGCGTCCATAACCGGGAGCCTCCCTAGGAGATGCTCCAGCTCCTTCACGGCGTTCTCCAAATCACGCTGGGTTATCTCAACCTCCATAACCTCGGCTCCGAGATGGTCGGCGGCCTCCCTTATGTTGCGCCAATCCCTGGCATCAGGCATCCCTGAGGCGATTAAAACAGGCTCCAGCCCAAGGTCTATGCAAAGCTTAGCCAAGACGCTGCTATCCAGCCCTCCTGAGAAGAACAAGCCAGCCCGCCTCTCCACCAGCAGCTTAACAGATTCAAGCAGGGCATCCCGCAGCAGGTTGGCTAACCCCCCCTCGCCGCAGCGCCTCACCGGCGCAGGTCTCCAGTAAGGACGTGCCGAGACCCCGGACGCGTTGATTCTGAGGATAGAAGCTGGTTGAACAGGCTCAGGAGAAACCCCCATCATGTTGATGACGTTAGGGACGTTAGAGACCGCTAACAAGCCGCCTCGCCTCCCCATGAAGAGGGGCCTGCACCCAAGATGGTCTCTGGCGCAGGTTATAGCACCGCCCTCCACGTGGAGGAGGGTGTAATGCCCCAGCGGCATCCTACCGCTGCTCAGGGCTTCATGCAGGTCTACGCCGTATGAACCTGCGAATAACCCGTCCACCACGTCTAAGCATCCTCCTAGTCTCTTGGCTTCGCAAACCGCCCTACCCCCGCCCCGGAATCCCCCAACAAC
>DQVM01000139.1 GCA_015661775.1 Candidatus Caldarchaeum subterraneum
CCATGAATACCGAAGTATATTGAGCTGTAATATGCCTTAACGTATATTCCCAGCAAAACCCTATACCCCTCGCCCCTTAATTGTGTTGTGAGATTCTTAACATCGGAAAGCTTCCACGTATCTATTCCTAATCTGAACCGGGAGTTGCGGGAGATATCTAGATTCTCTCCCAGTCTAGGATATTGGTTAATCACATCGGGCCCTACTGGAATTACTACATGAGTTACGTTGTATAACTCTTTGAAGTTGCTTATGTCGAATCCCTCCCTCAATCCGAATAATGCTTCCACTCCCTCCGGTACTGCTACCCTTACATTATCCTGCGGGAGTGAAACCCCTGTTGCTGTTGGAAACAGGCTTAGAAAGAGGGAGAATATTATAATTACGCTGAATATGGCTATTCTGTTAAACGTGAATAGAGATTTAAATGATACCTTAAGCAGGTTAGTCAGCAACGCTATAAACCTAGTTCCCCCCAGAAACGCTGAAGTTACAAGAAGAGCCCCGACTATACCCGCCTGCATCTGCTGCGTTATGACGTTAATCCTTCCAAGGTTATCCAAGCTATACATCCCTGGAATCATGGCAGTTGAGGCTATGAACGTAATAGCTGAGACTATAAGGAGAATGAAGTTATACCTAAACTCTTTACCCTTCCCAAAAATCGGGAGGCATAGGATAATGAAGGGGAGAACCCAGAGGACGTACTGGACGTTAACCTTAGAGGATGTTGAGAGGAACGCCAATAATACTGTTGTGCAGAATAATAGGAGACGTTCTGCTTCTTTACCGTATGTTCTCGACACCCTACGGTAGACCACCCCTAATAGGAGAAGAAACATAGTTATTGAAACCACCGATAATATCCTAGGGTTTACTACCGTAGCTAAGCCTGTCCAGTACGTGAACTGCCCCATGTTGCTTATGTGGTACAGCATCTTCCCGATAAAATTTACAGGAGATACCATCAGATAGGGAAGGCTTACTATTAAGGGGACCAGCACAAACGGTATAACCAGCTTCTTTGTAACATACCCTACGCCTAGTTTTCTTTCACGAAGATAGTAGATTACTGCAGGTACCGTGAGCAGGGCCGGGTATATCTTAAACGCAAACCCTAGACCTAGGAAGAACCCTACATGCGTAGGTTTGTCTCTAAGCAGGTATAGAAAAGCCAGCAACGTAGTTAAAACGGCTAAGGAGTCGAACATTCCCCATACGCTGGAGATATACATAACAACAGGATTGAGGAACCAGAGCAGCGACATGTAGAGAGCCGTCCTATTATCATACCCCAGCTGTTTTGCGATCTTCAAGAGAAGAACAGCAACCAGCAGGTCAGCTATTATCACCGGTAGTTTCACCAGCAGCACGTGGATGTTGAGGCTGTTGAAGAAGAGCGTGTCAATTAAAGCCGCTGCCGAAAGCCAGTATAGCCATAAAGGAGGGTAGGCGTAGAACCCCCAAGGGTATTCCGTCAAGTCTTTAACCATGTATATGTTTATCTTATCTAAGGCTGTTAGCTGGCCGCTTTTCACCCATATATACACATCCCACGCATGGCCGAAGAAGGGAGCTACCAGCAGCCTGACGGCCAGCCCTGAGAAAATAAGAAACGGAAAAAGGTCTTGTCTATTCATCCCCTCCCGACTCCTTGTTAGGTTCATTATCTTCCTTTAAAAGATGAGTAAAAATATTTTAAACAATCCATTCAACACGGCGCTGATATGGAGCTTGATTTTTTTATTAAAGGCAGAGAAACTCTCTTCGGCAGCGAATATAGCTACCAGGATTCTGATTACATATCCTTTGGGGTTCCGTATGATTTAACATCCACTTACCGGATTGGCTCACGTTATGGCCCTAGGGCTGTGCGTGAGGCTAGCGGAAATATAGAGCTTAACAGCGTCGTGAATCCCTTCTCATCCATAGAGAATTTAAAGTTACATGACCTTGGGGATGTTATATTCTGTTATCGTCTATCCCGGATGCTTAGGCGGGTTTACAACGTGGTTAGGCTCATCATATCCTCGGGTAAAACCCCTATAATGCTTGGGGGAGAGCATACCTTCACCCTTCCAGCCATCCTAGCTATTTTAAGAAGAACCCAGAAAGTTACGTTAGTAATCTTAGACGCGCACTTTGACCTGAGAAGCGAATACCTAGACCTCAAAATCTGCCACGCCACGTATCTTTACCACCTCTTAAGAAGAGCCAAGAGTAGGGGTTGGGAAATAGAGGTTGCTGTTATAGGGGTTAGGGCTTATGATAAGGAGGAGCTGGATAACGTGGAATCTTTTGGGGTTGAGTATTTTACTGCCCCCAACGTAGTTAGAGAACGGGAAGATATTAGGAAGAGGATTAACGAATTGACTGAGGATAAGATGGTCTACCTCTCGGTTGATGTAGATGTTCTAGACCCAGCTTATGCCCCGGGGGTTGGTAATCCCGAGCCTCTTGGGTTGTCTCTTCTGGATGCGTTAGAGGTTATAAATTCTATATCCCCCTCAGCCAGCTTGGCCGGGTTGGATGTTATGGAGGTCTCACCTTTGTATGATAAGGGCGAGTCTTCGCTTGCTGCTGCTAGGCTTCTTGCGGAGGTCTTGGCCTTATTCAGCATGCGGAGGGTAAAGGCTTAATTACGCGTAGTCGCTCTATTGCTTGTTAGGGAGCCCTGATATGCCTCAGCTTTCGCTGTTGGACGCGATTAACGGCGGTGAAAACAGAGCCGGGAGGCCTAGGTATTTCCTGTTGGGAGTAAGCTATGATGGCCAACTCAAGAAGGCCTACCTTAAGCTTCTCAACCTAGAGACCAACGAGATTACTTTACTATATGACGAGACGGGGCATAAACCCTATTGCTATACATACACGCCTCTGGAGGATATTGAGGGGGATGAACGGCTTAAGCAGGCGGGGGCTATAGGTTTTGAGAAGATAGAGAAATTTGACGCCCTTAGGCTAAGAAACGTAACGGTAACTAAGATAATAGCCAGCGACCCTCTCGCGGTAGGTGGGTCTAAGAAATCCATAAGAGAGCTGCTAGAATGCTGGGAGGCTGACATACCTTATCACCTCAACTACATGCTAGACCGCCAGCTAATACCATCCATACTCTACCATCTAGAAGACAACAACCTAATCCCAATCTTGAAGGAAGAAGAATACGTAGAGAAGGTAACAGCTGAGAGGTTTAAGGATGTTAAGCCTGAGGATAGAGAGGAGATTAAAAAGTGGCTTAGGATTCTGGAGTCTGAGAACCCTAAGATAAAATTCATAGCCTTAGATATCGAGATTATAGGAGAGATTCCTACAAGAGTCCCTTCACCCAGCCAAGCCGAGGATAGGGTTAAGGCAATCTCGTTGGTAGGAAGCGACGGCCTTAAGCTGGTTTTAATGCTGGGTAAAAACGACGGAAGCCTAAACTATGACGAAGTAGAGTATCAAGTTGAGTTCTACGATAACGAGAAGAACATGCTACTAAGATGCTTCGAGATAATCAGCAAATACCCTATAGTTGTTACGTTTAACGGCGATGACTTCGACCTCCCCTATCTGAGGAACCGAGGTGAGAAGCTGGGTATCGAGAGGGAGAGGATACCCATTACGTTAGGGCGGGAGGGGGCTTCTCTAAGAGCTGGAATACACCTAGACCTATATAGATTTTTCATGAACAAATCAATCCAGATTTACGCATTCGATAACAGGTATAGGGAGCATACTTTGGAGGGGGTTGCCTCAGCTATTCTAGGCGAGGGCAAGATACAGCTCACAAAACCCCTCTCCGAGCTTACGGTTAAAGAGCTGATGGACTACAGCTACAGGGACTCGAAGATCCTCCACGACCTACTTACGATAAACAACTGGCTAACGCTGAGGCTCATCTCGGTAATCTCTAGGATAGGCATGAGCTTCATGGAAGACGTATGTAGACACGGCGTATCGGGATGGATCAAAAACCTCCTCTACTGGGAGCATAGAAGATTAAACTGGCTTATCCCAAAGAAGGAGGAGCTTCTGCAGGTTAAGGGATATACCTCAACTAAAGCGGTTATAGACGGGAAGAAATACCGAGGAGCGATAGTAGTAGAACCGCTGCCCGGCATACACTTTGACGTCATAGTTCTAGACTTCGCATCACTATACCCCTCAGTTCTTAAGGAGTCTAACCTAAGCTACGAAACCGTAAGATGCCCCCACGAAGATTGTAAAAACAACATAATACCAGAAACAGAACACTGGGTATGCAGGAAGCGTAGGGGTTTGCAGAGCGTTATAATAAGCTCGCTCAGGGACATTAGGGTCTCTTGGTACAAACCAAGGGCGGGTGATAAAAGCCTGCCCCAGGAGACTCGTAGCTGGTATGATGTAGTCCAGAAGGCTCTGAAGGTTTTCCTCAACGCTAGCTACGGTGTTTTCGGGTTTGAGGAGTTTCCACTCTACTGCCCACCGGTAGCTGAGGGCGTAGCTTCTGTGGGGCGTTACGTATTTAAACAGACGATAGAGAAGGCAAAATCCCTAGGAGTTCAGATAATCTACGGAGACACGGATTCAATCTTCCTAAAAACAGACAAACCGGAGCTGGTGGAGGAGCTTATCAAATGGGCCAAGAACACGTTCAACCTAGACCTAGAGTTCGACAAGAAATACACGTACATAGTCTTCAGTAGGAGGAAGAAGAACTACTTGGGGGTTACGGAGAAGGGAGTGGTTGACGTGAAGGGGCTAACTGCAAAGAAACGTAACATACCCCTGTTCATCAAAGAAGCCTTCGACGACATACTAAAGCAGCTCTCTGAAGTAAAGACAGCCGAAGACCTAGAGAGGGTTAAACAGAACATACGTGACGTCATAGCTACGTGGTATAGGAAGCTGAAGAATAAGGAGATAGATGTAGAGAAGCTGGCCTTCCACGTAATGCTTTCAAAAACACCCGAGAGATACGAAAAGACTACACCACCCCACGTTAAGGCGGCTAAAAAGCTACAGGCCCAAGGTGTAAAAGTTGCGGCAGGAGATATAATAAGCTACGTCAAGACACGGGATAAGGATGGAGTAACGCCAACCCAGCTGGCTAGACCTGAGATGATAGACGTTGATAAGTACATCGATTACATGCGATCAACCTTCGAGCAGATACTCGACCCGCTGGAGATGGAGTTCGACAGCATAATAGGGGTTACCAGCCTAGAGAGCTTTCTCTAAAGAAGCTTTAACATTCCTCAGGTCATTAACCTTTAAACACTCAACACCTCCGTATCTGTTTCCCCTGTCTATAAGCAGGGGAAAAGCTCCTACGGACCTCGCCCCCTTGCAGTCGTGTTCGTAGGAATCTCCTACGTGAACCAGCTCTTGGGGCCTAACGCCAGCTAAGTTACATGCGTGTAGGAAGATCCTGCTATCCGGTTTCTCATACCCAACGCTCCCCGAGGCTATTAGATGCTGGAAAAACCCAATTATCCCCAGCCTCTGTAAGAGCTTTCTCAACCGAGCTTCAGAAGTTATGTTGGATATTATGATGAGCATATACCCTTCTTCTCTTAGCATCTTTAGAGCGTCGTCAACGTCCTCGAACTTCCTAACATCTATAACCTCAGGGTAGAGGCTGCAAACCTTCTCAGCATACGTCTTAGAATCTTCAATCCCAAGCCGTCTCAAAATTCCCGACACAAGTTCTATATGTGTCTTCTCCGTCCACACGCCGTTATGCTGGGAGCTTTCATACGCTTGTTTCTCCTCCTCGTATATTTTCCTGATTTCCTCCCCTCGGAAGTCTAGCCCCAGCTTCTTTAACACCTTCAGCAGGGTAATATACTCCTCCTCCACTTCGTAGGCCAACGTTCCTCCGAAGTCTAGGGAAACTACTTTAAACCTTCTGGTTAGCATGTTAAGTCAAATGTGGAGAGGTAAAAATTAGAGGTTATCTATCTGCCTCTACTGGCCAGTAGTTGAGGGACCAGTATACCGGGGGTATGTCTGCTATTTTGGCTCCTTTGAGGAGGTGGGCCAGCGTAGGTAGTAGGCGGAAGGATGGTGGGCTTATCTTAACTCTGTAAGGCCTATCCCCGCCTTCGCTTCTTATGTAGTAGAGCATCTCACCTCGGGCAGCCTCTGCTCTAGCAACCGCCTCGCCTGCTGGTACGCGTATGTTTATCGGGTGTTGCTTATTCTTTACGGGGCCGTCGGGCATCGTCTCAACGGCTTGCTGGATTATCTTTATGCTCTCCCTCATCTCCCTGAATCCCACTAAGGCTCTATCGTAGCAGTCTCCCCGCGTTCCTGTTGGGATTTCAAACTTCAGGTTGGGATACGCGTCGTATGGGTCGTCTATCCTAGTGTCTGACCTAACTCCAGATGCTCTCAGCGTAGTTCCTACTGCTCCAAGTCTTATCGCATCGAGCTCGCTCAACACCCCTACGTTTCTAGTCCTCTGTATGAAGAGCTCGTTGTCGAAGAACAGGCCCCAGTAGTCGTTCAACCTCCTGTCGAAGAACTCCATAACAGCTAGGGTGTATTTCTTGAAGTCGGTTGTCTGCTGGTTTTCTGGGAGCTCTTTCCCCGTTGTCATTCGGTAGTATCTCCTGAACTCCCTCACCAGCTCCATGGGGATGTTTTTGGGGGCGTCGTTCCTAACACCTCCGGGGACGAAGTAGGCGTGGGTTATTCTCTGGCCGCCTATCAACGAGACTAAATCAACTATATACTCCCTGTCGCCGAAGCACCATAGGAACATGGTGGTAAGGCCTAGAAAAACCCCGTATAACGCAAACCAGTAGAGGTGGCTTCCTATCCTGTTAAGCTCAGCCATGATAACCCTTAGGTACTTGGCCCTCTCAGGAGGCTCAACCCCCATCAGCTTCTCGCAGGCGAGGACGTACGGGTACTGGATACCAGCAGAGTCCAGTATAACGGGCCTCTCAAGGTGAGGTATATTGGTTATCCACGTCTTGTACTCGCACATCTTCTCCTCGCCGCGGTGAACAAACCCAGGGTCAGGCTGTACATCCAGTATAGTATCGCCGCTCACGGTAACTATCATCCTGAAGTGTCCCGTCCCCGGGTGTTGGGGGCCGTAGCTCATGACCAGAGGAGCTTCTCCCGTGTCGTAAACCTCTATACGCTTAGGCCGCTCCTCCTGCACGACCATAATTCTCCAACCACCTTGTTTGGTTGTAAGTTATGGGTAGCTACGTAATAAATATGGTTAGTCATATAGACTATGTGTATTTCTTACTTTATTCCCCAGCTCACTTTTTTGACGGGTTTTACGGCGATGAACGGGGCTTCGCCCTCGTCCCACGGGTCGGCTCTAACCCACGTGAACTTCTCGTAGAAGATTCTGTAGACCCTCCTAAACTCTTCTCCCCTGTCTATAAGCTCGGCCTCCCCCTCCACCAGTATCCCCCGGTTGGGTTTGTAGAGGTCTATAACCAACGCCACCTTGTTATTTCTCTGGATGTTCCTCACCTTCCGGGATTCCCAGTCAACCCCTATGTAGAACTTACCATCTAAATAGACGTAGTTTACTGGAACTACATGCGGCCTACAATCAGGGTAGACGGTGGCTAACCTGCATAAGTCAAGCCTCTGGATAAATCTAAGCTCCTTCTCCGTGAACATACAGAGTACCTTACGATGGCTAATCTTTAAAATATTCTGAGGATACTAGCATAGTTGACCTGCCGTGGGGTTTGTTGACCTTCTCGTTATAGCTTTATCCTTCACCATAACCACTTTGGTTGCCGTAATCTATACCCTTAAACATTTTAGGCAGAGGAGAGCTGTTGCCTCAGCTTCTCCTGTAAAAGACGCTGGGCAGGGTGTCAGGACTAAGGTTTTGGTGAGGGATGCGATTCCACGTGTCGGTGAGGAAAGCTCGTCGGTAAGCGCTCAGCTTATAGCATCGCGTAAGGAGATTGAGGAGATTAGTCGGGGGATTGGTAGTATTCTAAAAGAGGTTGAGGAGTTGGATTGAGGCCTGAGGTGATACAAGCCCGCAGCAGCGCTATCAACGTTGCGTTGGATAGGATTAGGGATGGGATGGTGATAGGGCTCGGCAGCGGCTCTACAGTAGCGCAGTTCATGGATGAGCTCCGTAGGTTTATACACAGTAGTAGAGTATGTGTCAAGGTTATTCCCAGCTCGTACCAGTCTTATTTACTTGCGTTGGAGAAGGGGCTTGAGGTAACAACCTTAGAGAAATACCCTAGGCCTGAGTTGATGATTGACAGCCTAGACCAGACAACCCGCTCGGGGGAGGTTGTTAAAGGAGGGGGAGGGGCTCTTACGAGGGAGAAGATACTATGCCACGCAGCTGGGGAGACGGTACTTATATGCGACTACACGAAGGTTGTTGAGAGGCTAGACATACCCATACCCGTTGAGGTTATTCCATTCGCCCTTGGTTACGTAGCTGAAGAGCTGAGGAAGCTGGGTGGAAAGCCTAACCTGAGGGAGGGAGGGGGTAAAGTAGGCCCCGTAATATCCGACAACGGCAACATAATACTGGATGTATACTTCGGTGAAATCGAGAACCCAGATGAACTAGAGTACAGAATCAACATGATACCCGGCATAGTGGAGAATGGAATATTCTCAAGATGCGTTAATGAAATAATAGTAGGATATCCCGATGGGAGGATAGAGAGGATAACGCCAAAAACTTAACCTAAGGAGATTATTCCATTATTCTTTTAAGAACCTCCACAAGTTCTCTAAAGTTCTTTACCGTGAAATCAGGCTTTAGATGAAACTCGTCATATATCATGTTTGTTCTGTTAACCCACGTGGTTACCATTCCAAACGACTTAGAGCCTATAACGTCAAATGTTGACCCTGCTACGTGCATTATTTCGCTGGGTTTCAAATTCCATTTACGGGGTGCCTGTTCGTATATCTTGGGATGGGGCTTATAAACTCCCACCAGCTCGGCTGAGAAGATGTCATCAAACTCTATGCTGAGCTTTGCAGTAAGAATTCTCAACGCCTCTAGATCTCCGTTGGATAGTGGAGCGATCTTTAAGTTCATGCCCCTGACTTTGTTTAATGCATCCTCGACATCTGGGAAGGGCTCTAGGTCATCCCAGGCTTTAACGGCCTCCTCAACCTCAGCATCATCCATATCAAGGCCATATCTTCTTAACGTGTGAACCAGAGCATCCCTAGTTAAGTTTCTAAACCTTTCATGACATTTGTTTAATAGAGTATTCACATGCGTATAGAAGAGCTGTTTACTCCGCCAGTAGTTTGTAAACTCAACAACATCAACCTCAACCCCCTTCTTTTCAAAGATCTTAAAAACTACTTTCTCCACAGTACGCCAGTCGAATAAAGTTCCATAGACATCGAACGTAACCCCTGAGATCCTCGGCATGTAGTTGTTCTCTATTTTGAGGTACTAAAGCTTTTCCACCTGCTGTGTAACCTTCTTTTTCAGGATCTTGTCTACTTTGCATACCGCCATGGACTTCTCGTATCTAAGTACTGCGTATATTGAATTTGTGTTTAACATCTCTATCTATAACCGTAGGACGCTGAAAGAGATAAAGCCTATATTCAAGAATTAGAAAATTACATAGACAGAGCCGGGGTAACCCAGACTGGTTATCTGCAGAGAAGCTGGTCAGACCAGAGAGGGTGCCAGGCTCATAACCTGGATGTCGAGGGTTCGAGTCCCTCCCCCGGCATAGTAATTATTCTAATATTATTCTACTCTCCCTTACTATAACTCTCTCCCTTCAATCCTTTTTCGGATTTACGGGGAGCTGTTGAGAGGTGCATAAAAGCGAGGTTTAAAAAGGACTTTATGATGCTGAAGCTTCGTAGTAAATGGTCTAAGTAATACTACTCGTAGCCTCCTTCATCATCTTATTATCCGGGTGGTTGATGCAGAGAGGCGAGCCTCCTATAGAGAAGTTCCGCGAAACGTTGATGATCATATTGTTCACATATCTTCTAGTACATGAGGAGAAGAAGTTAACGGCTCTCTTGCCTAGACATTCACACAACCCAAATTACCATGTATGTTAACTCGTTATTCACTACCAGCTTCTCTACCGATATAACCCCTAAGTATATAGTATAGTTGCGGCTATCTCTAGGCTTTATGCTATGTTGTAAACTGCGAAAAAGGTGTTGTATTGCTTGGTGTTGCTGGTTTTGCGGAATGTAAGCGTCTAACCCCTTTGCCTATAGTCTAGGCTCTGGTCTATAGTGTATCTCCAGCCCTCTCTAAGTATTGCTCTTACAACTACCTCGGCTAGGGTGTCGGTCTTCAAGACGAGAGTGCTTAGGCTGGGCTTCTCAATCAGACGCGGGTAACGCCTCTTAAGCCTTACTAAGAGTCTATAGAATCTTGAGACTCTACATCTACGGATGGCCGTATGTTACTATCCATACGCGGCTGCATTCCATTTCGGTCATTTCACCAATATATAAATATTGATTTATTGCCAATATTAACAGCGGCGTAACAAAATCCTGTAACTCCGAATACCTGTAGCTTAGAAAGCAATAACACGGGCCCGGCGGGACTTGAACCCGCGGCCTTCGGCTCCGGAGGCCGACGCCCTATCCATTCTAGGCTACGGGCCCTAGTTAACTGGGGTATAGAATTAGCATAAAGAGGTTATCCTCCCTTCTCCTACGTGGTTTTGGTTAAGGTTAATTACGTTGTGTTTTTGGTTTTTAGTGGGATTCAGCTTGAGGATTGCCGGAGCTACGTTGCAGCTGGCGGTTCTAGTGTTACTTCTTCTAGGCTCTGCTCTACACGCCTCTGCCCAGGAGGCGGGGTTTGAAGTTATATCACGGAGGGTTGAGGTTTACGCAACTGGTGTGGTGTATGTTATTGATAGCTTCATCCCCAGCTCGTCCACAGCGGTTATAGAGGAGAGCCTAAGCGAGGATATGGCAGCCAACCTTGTAGCAGCCTACGTAATAGGAGCCGAGGCTGAGGTTAACGTTGTTAACAACATAGACTCGGGTAAGGCGATAGTTAGAGTAACTCCTGTAGAGGGTTGGCGGGTAGGCTCTAAAATCTCCCTAGTAAAAGTTATGAAGAACTTTCTAGTAGAAACAGGAACCCCAAATACATACCGACTCTTCATACTACCAGCTCCCAGACTCGGCTCCGTAATAGAGAACATGGAGTTTGAGCTAGTAGCACCCCCCAACACAGAGATACGCAGCGATATTAAAGGGCTTGAAATAACATCCTACCCAGAGAAAACAGTAGCCAGCTTAAAGCTCAACAACATAAACCCAGCAACAGCAGACCCCTATATCTTCACATTAACAATACCTAGACAAGAATTCGAAATAATACTGGACAGAGTCAATACAGAGATTTTTGTTGAGGATGCGGAAATTGGAATGTTCGTTAGAGTGGTTAACGTGGTGGCGAGAACCTTAGGTAGGGTTAGTTTCGTAATCCCTTCAGGGGCTGAGGTTATATCGGTATCCGATGGCATACGTAACCTAGGGTTTAATGTTGAAGAGAATAACCTAGTGGTTACGCTTCCCTATGAAATAACTACGGGGGAGAGGATTGGATTGTTTATAAGAATGAGAGCGGAGAGCGTGGTAGAGCGTGTTGACGGCGCTATCATAGTATACCCGCCTGCTCTCCTAAACGCCACCGTTCGTGAGTACGTGGTAGAGGTCATATCTCCTCCGGGAGACTATAAAGGCTCAGAGCCCCCTGCCACTTCAGTTAAGAGGGAGTTCGGCCCCAGAACAGTTCTATCCTACACCTTCAGAGAAACAGTAATAACCCCCAACACATCCATAAGACTTGAAGGAAGAAGCGTATTCTCGCTAGCCTCCGTAACACCCTACCTATGGATAGGGGCTATCATCTTCAGCATAGTAGCCGTAACAGCTGGGAAAAAAGTAGCTGGAAAGAGAAGAACAGCAGCCCCAGAAAACGCATTAAACACACTATCAACAGTCGTTTCATCACTCCAAGACGCTATAAAAGAATGCGAAGCACTACTCAACTTACTAAACCCACGGCAGAAAACAATACCACAACCAAAAACCACACTAGAATCACGAGTCAACAACATAGCAAAGTCTCTACGTATATCCCCTGAAGTTAAGAAACAGGCCTCACGCATTAGTAGAGAAGCTGAGCAGAGCATCTCACGTATAGAGAACGAGGCTCAAGAGATATCCTCCACATTAAGAGCTTTAACTAGAAACTATGAAGACTTCAGGTCAGGCCGTATATCGCAGCGGGTCTATGAAAAAATATACCTTACATACGAGAAGGCGGTAAGCTCATCGCTGGCGGATATAAGGGAGTACCTATATGTTTTAAGGGCTGAGCTTAAGAGATAACCCCCATCCTCTCCAGCATCTCTACTATAACCTCAACAGGGTTTCTTAACCTCCGTTTAATCCTCTCAGCCCTTATCCTCTGTCTCCTCCTAACCTCGTTTAAGTTACCCAGATACCCAGATACTAGCTTAACCACCCCCTCAACCGTTTTTGCCTTTGTTACTAGCTTCTGCTTGGCTAGGTACTCCAGAACTGTAGGAAGGGATTTTGGGTATGTTGATAATGTAGGTACACCAAGCAACGCGGCTTCCTGAGTCATAGTCCCTCCCCCGCCTACGAAGACTGCGGCCCCAGCTAATACACCGCTACCGTACATGGGCTTGTCTATCACCATAACACCCTCAACATCCCTACGTATCCTCTCCACCTCATCAGCATACCTGGGCAGAACAACCAAATCATAACCATCCAACCCCCGCTTCAACAGCTTAAGCATCCTCAGATACTTCTCTACATAATCCGAGCCGAGATACGCAGCCTTAAACTCTGGACTCCTAACAAGTACATACCCACCCTCCCGCAGGCCATACCTAGCGTATACATCATCTCCCGTTCTCAGCGATTTCTCCAACCACGCCAAAGGGTCTAACCCCTTGTAGAATTTCACAACCCGCCCCTCAGCCCCATTCGACACCCAAGCCCTCCGGCCTACAACCCAAGGCGTGAAGATAAAACTGGAGAGCGGCGCCGCTAGTCTATTAACAGGCGACTCAGGAGTGTCGGATACGAGTATATGAGGTATCTTTAACCCATACGCTATACGAGCAGCCTCGGGGGAGCCTGATGAAAATACAAGAGAAGGATTGTTTTCTTCTACAATCCTGAGCAGGTCTAAACAACGTCTAAGGCTGGCCTCCAGCTTCCCAGCTAGAGAATCTCCACCATAATATCCTACAACAGGTATCTCATCCCTCCCTGAATACTCCAGCAGAGGAGTAAGCTGCTCGTATCTACGGGCAGTAAGCAGTACATCATATCCTCTTCTACGTAGCACCTCCTCCAACGAGGTGAAGAACCAGAACTGTTTAGGAGTAAGCACATCAACCCATATCAAGTTCTTCCCATGCATATTCCAATTTCTGGAATAACTATGCGTGTTAAATTTAAATTTCTAGAATAGATTAAACCTAATAACAGCCTATGATGCCTCCTTCCTAAGAATGCTTATACAATACTACCTAGCACTAGCTGCGGTTTTATTATCAGCTTTATTCACAAGACTCAGCATACCTCTATCACGTTACTTATCTAAACGGCTTAACCTCCTCGGTGTTGACGCCCATAAACCTGATTCGCCTTTAATCCCTAAGACAGGGGGTTTGGCCGTAGCTGTAGGGGCGTTAATCTCTACCGCGCTAGTCTTTACCTTGTTTAACCTCAATCCAACAATCTTAGCCGGGGTTATGCTTTCAACGTTGACAGCAGCTGCAATAGGATTATACGAGGATTTGAGGGAGATGAACCCAGTTGGTAAACCTCTGCTTCTAGCGTTAGCTGGACTACCGATAATCCTACTCGGGATATACTACCCCAACCCCGATTTCCCGTTTATAGGAAGAACCCGTATGCATATAATCTATCCCCTGCTGGTTTTGGCGGGTTTCTCAATAATATCCAACGCGATAAACAGTATAGATGTCCTCAACGGCTCTATGGTCTCTACGTCTGCTGTCGCGTTAACTCCCCTGCTTATAGTTAGCCTAATGGAGGGGAGGGTGGAGGCCCTAGCGATGACAGCAGCCTTGATGGGGGCGTTAATAGCTTTCATACCCGAGAATAAATATCCTGCCAAACTATTCGTAGGCAACGTAGGGAGCTTATCAACAGGAGCATTATTCACGTCAATAGCTGTAATAGGGAGGATTGAGATAATCACCATCATAGCGTTAATGCCCCAGATAATGAATGAATTCCATATAATATTCTCGATGGGGGGTTTGAAGAGCGCCAAGCTGGTTAAAGAAAGGCCTGTAAACGTGGAGAATGGTTTAATCGAGGCTAACGAGTCGGAGAAGGCGCCTATAACGTTGGTGAGGCTTATAACGGCTAGAAATAAGCTAGCCGAGAAGAATGTGGTGATATGCCTCATCATATTATCTGCTTACTCATCTGCTTTGGCTCTAATAACTTACCTGCTGTTCATGAGGTGAAGAGATGTGCGGGAAGGGAAAAAATGCTCACGTAACCTCATCGCAGTAATGGTACTACTCACCATAGTATGGGGATTGTTCCTGGCGGTCTCAATATTCCTAACCGTTCTACTGTTCCAAGACGCTATTATAGAAAAGATTTTAAGACCTATATCGCTGATACGAGTCTTAATAGGTGTTGGGGCGTTTCTAGCTTGGGTTTACGTATGGAAGAAGCTCACAGAATTCCTACTCTACAAAATACTCCTTAGATAGGTGAAGCTGGTTGAGGAAGGTGATAGTGGCTGATAACGACGCAGATGGCGTGGCTCATGCATATGCGTTAGCTAAGCGAGGCTATGAAGTAGCTTTCTTCTCTCCCAACAGATATGCTGTTGAAAAAGCACTACGTTACAAACACCTAGCATCCCACTACTTTACACGGACTGAATTTATGAAACTTATTACCGAGGGTAGATTAACAGCGTCGCAGGAAATTAACGTAGATGATGCAGGCATTCTTATAATCCCCTCCGATACACTGCCCAACGAAATAGAGGGGATAAATAAAATCACCTCCCTAGCCAAGAGTCTCCTTAAGAGAACATCACCCAACTATATTATACTTGCTGGTGTAAACGCCATAGGAACTACAGCTAAAGCAATCGCCAGCATCATGGACTACTGTCCAGAGATAGAGCAGGAACGGCTGGTATACGCCGGATGCCCCTTACATACCCCGGATAAAATCCCCATCTACTCCAAGGATGGTAAGGGGAAGGTGTTTAAAGTAGTTGCTAAGCTTTACGGCAAAAGATACACCAACGTACCGAGTCCTGAGGTAGCGGAGTATATCACGCTTCTTAAGGTTATTGAAAAATACGTCATGTATTATATTGGTGTTCAGATATTTCTTAACTCGGAGAACCTTGACTTATCAGCCATAGACCAAGTAACCCAAGACAGGCTTACCCTAGGGTTTGAGAATAAGCAAATAGAGAATGTCTTCAACTACTTAAAACGTAGTGAAAAGATTCAAGGCTATACCACGAGGATTATCAGCGAGATTATGCGGTGTAGAAAGAATGCGTTATCATCTTCTATGAAGTATGCGAGGCGTATGTTGAGACGGTTAATGAAGCAAAAGAGTAATCCTAAGATCTTGGCCGTTGTAAACAGCGATGAGGAGCAGGGTGTTATAGTTGATTTACTGCCATCAAGTGGGATGAGGGTTCGTGTTAAGCAGATAGATGACATACCTCTATCAGAGTCTGGCTACTCTTTCATGGAGGGATTTGATATTATCATTTCTACTGTTGCCTGTCCTGCGTTTAGCAGGGTTTTGCGAGGATTGGATAATGTTTATGTTTTTGACTTGATGAGGCCGGTTAGAGGCGGGTAGGTCTAGGTATGGTTAGGGTTGCGGTGGTTGGGGCTGGCTTCTGGGGAAGAAACCATATCAGGGTTCTTAGCGAACTTGATTCATGTGAGCTGGTGGCTGTATGTGACGTCCAGTATGAACGCGCCGAGGCTCTCGCCCGTAGGTATCATATAGAGAATTACTTGACTGATTTTGATGAGTTAATGGATAGGGTTGAGCCTGATGCCGTTACCATATGCACCCCCTCAACAACCCACGCGGGGTTGGCGGTTAAGGCTATCGAGAGAGGGGTTGCTGTTTTGATTGAGAAGCCTATGGCAGCAAACTCCAGGGAGGCGGCTAAGGTTCTACACGCTGCCGGGGACAGCGGCTCGGTTGTTATGGTGGGGTTTATCGAGAGGTTCAACCCCGTCGTGAAGCTGGCTAAACAGCTGCTTGAAGAGGGGGAGATAGGCGGTGTTATCCTCTCCTACAGCAGGCGCATAGGATGGTGGCCTGAGAGAATAGGGGACGTAGGAGTTGTTAAAGATACGGCAATACACGACATAGATTTAACAACCTACCTCTTCAACTCGGATCCTGAGCAGATATACGCTATAGGCGGCTCGCTACGGCACAGCTATGAAGACCATGTACAGGCTGTTCTTATGTTCGGTGAATCAAGGAGCGCGTTAATAGAAGCCAACTGGCTGACTCCCCGTAAAAAGAGGGAGATGACAATAACGGGAGAAAATGGTGTTGTGGGTTTGAGGTTCATAGAACAGGAGATTGTTGTAGAGAAGGCAGACGGTGTTAAGATTCCCATGATAAAGTATCAAGAACCACTACGTCTGGAGCTGGAGTACTTCATAACCTGTGTTAAGAAGAGGATACCCCCATCACCCGGTGTAGTAGAGGGGTTTAGAGCCTCGTTGATGGCTGACGCTATAATAGAGTCTATGCAACGTAGGAGGCAGGTAATCCTAGAGGAGTATAGCGATAGGGTTTTAGCTGAAGTTTAAACTAGTTAAAACTATGGCTGGCGGCACTGTTAGGGGAAAGAAGGAGCTTAGAACGATTTTCTGGGACGAGACACGCGGCGAGGTTGTTATGGTAGATCAGACAGCCCTACCTAGCCGTTTCAGGTATGTGAGATACTCCGACTACGTGGCTGTTGGGGATGCCATAAGGCGGATGGTCGTGAGAGGAGCTCCAGCTATCGGGGTTGCAGCAGCTATGGGCCTTGCCCTCTGCGCAGCCAAGTCAAAAGCAGCTACACGCGAAGAGCTGCTCAGGGAGTTGGAACAAGCAGCTAACCACCTCTCTAAGACAAGGCCTACAGCTGTTAATCTTTTCTGGGCGTTGGAGAGGGTTATGAAGGTGGCCAGAAAAACCGAGGGGGGTGTAGATGCTGTTAGGGAACGGGTGTTGCAGGAGGCTAAGGCCATGGCTGAGGAGGATGTGAAGGTGAATAAGCAGATGGGCAGGTTGGGGGCTTCGCTGCTAGCCGACGGCGATAGGGTCCTTACGCTCTGCAAATAACCCTCGGTAACAAGGGTTAGCGGAATGCGGGGGCCCTAGCCACCGTCGGCTACGGAACAGCCTTAGGGGTTATAAGAGCTGCGGTGGAGGAGGGGAAGAAAATACACGTATACGCCAGCGAAACTAGGCCTAGGCTGCAGGGGGCTAGGATAACAGTCTTCGAACTAATGTATGACAACATACCGACAACCGTGATAACCGATAACATGGCAGCCTCCCTAATGTCACGTGGCGAGATAGATAAGGTAATCGTAGGGGCGGATAGAATACTAGCTAAGACAGGCCATGTAATAAACAAGATAGGGACCCTCTCCCTGGCCGTTAACGCAAAATACTTTAACATACCCTTCTACGTCGCAGCGCCTACTTCTACGGTAGATTTCAACCTAACTCCTGATGAGGTTGTTATAGAGCATAGGTCGGAGGATGAGGTGCATTACGTGGGGCGTACTAGGATAACGCCTATAGGGGCTAGGGCAGTAAACCCCGCCTTCGACATAACTCCTCCTGAGCTGATCTCAGCTATAATAACCGAGAAGGGGGTAGTTAAGCCTGATGAGCTTATGAAATTATTGACCGGCTAGAGCATGTTTAACAGCATTATCACCAGTATTGTAATGACTCCTAAGGCGGTCATTTTAGTGGCCATGATTATGATATTCTGCCCAGAGATTTTAGCTAAGGCCATTCCTAGGAGGAATAGAACCGAAAGGGCCGTGGCGAAGGTTACGTGCATGGCGTAGGCTGCGAAGCTGGGGTTGAACACCGCCAGTATATAGGGTGTAAGAACTATAACCGCTGTCATGAAGGCTGCTAGGCCGTTGATTAAAGCCGCTACAACAGCCCCCTTTATGCTTACGTCGACAACCTCGCTTTCACGCATATCCACCAGCATAGCCTCCTCCAGCTCCTTTATCCTCCTCCTGCTCTCGGCCTCCTCAGTTATATACGCACCCGCCACCCCTGAGACAAGCATAGCCAAAGAAGCCCCTATACCTGCGGCCACCACAAAGGCAGGTGAAACATCATTAACTAAGCTTGCTCCAGCAACTATTCCGAAAGCCGCTAACGCCCCGTCGAAAGCACTTAAGAAGAAATATCTTCTCGCTACTTCCTGTTTCTCAGAATACCTTAGAAACCTGAGGAGCTTCAGAGCAATACGTTTTATCAAGTTTAACAATCTTTATTCCCAGCCTCCTTCTCTACTATCTCTTTACCGCTACTACCTGATCTATGCTATGTATCACCGCGCCGGTTTTCTTTATCACTTCCTTTAATTTCTCAAGGTTTATATCATTTCCCTCCACTACCAGCTTTACTGTATCTGTATCGGCGTCTACCTCAACGATGGTGGCGTCAACCTTCTCCAACCCACTTACCGACGCTATTTCAGTTACGAAATCTACTAGAGGCGGGATGTGGGGCTTTAGGATATCAAAGACTATTTTAGATATTGCAATTTTAGAGCCTTCAGGCATCTCCTTTTAGCACACCCGATTGATAGATATATTTTAAACTTGGTAATAAGCTTAACATACTTAAAATTTAGCTATAGTCTGTCAAGTATCTTAAGCGCTTCCTTTACGTGTCGGCTTGGTAAAGGAGAATCTACTATGCCTCTGATTACGCCTTCTTCATCTATCACGACTGTCCTTCTCTTAACCATAAAGCCGAATAGCGTTAATGCTCCGTAGGTTCTACAAACCTCCCCTTTTACATCACTCAGCAACGTATGGGCAAAACCATGCCTCTCGGCGAATCGTCTATGTTTCTCTAGGTTATCCCTACTTATTCCAAAAACGACAGCATTACGTTTTGTAAACTCATCTAAACTATCACGTATCATGCAATTTTCACGCGTACATCCCGGAGATTCATCTTTAGGATAGAAGAAGAGGACTACTCTCTTTTTTCCCTTGAAGCTGCTTAGGGTTATTGTTGTCCCGTCGTAGGCTGGGAGAGTAAAGTCGGGTGCTAAATCGCCTAGTTGCATATCTCTTATTGGGGTATAATCTGTTGTTGTAGATTTATAGTGTTGTTTAATACTCTGTTGTGTTAAGGACGATACTCCATAAATCTTTCCCTAATCTATCTCAAGCTGGGATGAAATTTATATGCCCAATATGTCGTGAGGAAAAGTATAGCGTTTTGCTGAAGGAGACTGAAAAAGGGGTTATAGTTACGTGCGATAGAGGCCATAGCGTCTTGATAAAAAGGTGAGAGGGCAAATAATAATAGGAGGGGCTTGGTAGTATTGTTTGATGATGTGAGCGGGTATTTCTGACCGTTTTGGAATGAGGATAAACACCCGTACTGATTAAAGCTTGTATCCTATTTTTCTGAGAAACTCCTTACGCTCTTTTATATGCTGCTCATCCTCTATCCCCTTTGACTTATACCCGTCTATTACTCCGATTACTCCTCTTCCCTGCTCTGTCTCGGCTATTATTATCTGGAGCGGATTGGCTGTTGCGGCCAGTATCCTACACACCTCAGGAACGTGCTTTATTCTCTCCATCACGTTTATCGGGTAGAAGCCCCGTAGTATTATGAGGAACGTATGCCCCGCCGCTATCCTGAGCATCGTCTCTGCGGCTAGTTTCCGCAGCTCCTCGTCTGTCCCCTCATGCCTTACTAGACAGGGGCCGCTGGCCTCTGCAAAAGCTATACCAAACCTAGCACCCGGCACGGTATTGACTATAGCCTCGTAGAGGTCTTCTACGGTTTTTATAAAATGGCTTACACCCAGTATAACGTTACAGCCTTCAGGTGGTTTTAGATCTATTACCTCAAGCCTTATCCCCTGCGACATCGGGGGTATATAGCTTGTTTTTAGGTATAAGGTTTTATCGCCTAGAGTATGGTAGGTAGGGGCTCCAGGTTAGGCATGGTATAGTCAGGCTCTACGTCGCTTGGTTTGGTATCGCCGCGTCTATTTATCCACACAGCCTTAAAGCCGAGCCTCTTAGCAGGTCTTATGTCATGAACTATGCTGGCAGCTACATGGAGCACCCTCTCCCTCTCAACGCCACTAACCCGCAGCAACATATCCCAGTGGCCGGGAGCTGGTTTATAGCTCCGAGTCATCTCAGCAGTTATTATATAATCGAACTCCGCACCTATTAGCTTCACAGACTGAGCTATTAGATCGTTGTCGATATTAGATAATATAGCAAGCTTATACCCAAGCTCTTTAAGTTGCCTTATTACGCTGGAGGTTTCGGGGAAGGGAGGCCAGCTGGGCAGCGTCTTTACGAAAAGCCTAGTATCCTCAGGCTCCGGGTTTATTCCAGCCTCGTTAAGGAGCTTGGAGAGGGATATTGTAAGAACATCGCTATACTTTCTGTACCTCTCCTTCTCAACCTCAAGCTCTATCTGAACATACCTATCTACGAGCCTATGTAGATCCTCTTCCAAACCGTATTTTCCCTTGATAATCTCTAGAGCTTTTACCATCCCTGCTTCCCAGTCTATTAACGTTCCGTAGCAGTCGAAGCTGAGTAGCTTAACCTCATGCATGGTTTGTTACCTGCTTCTCTCTATGAGATACTCCGCTAAAAGCCTAAGCTTTCTCTTGGATTCTGATTCATTTAAAACGTTATCCGCCTCTCTCCATGATTCTTGCATGATGTTACTGGCCGTTTTCTTAGCGTATTCTATAGCGCCTGTCTCTTTTATCATTCCTATAGCCTCTTTTATGAGTTGGGGGTCTTGGGTATGCATGTTCAGGATCTCTTTTAGACGTTCTCTTTTACTTGGTTCAAGCCTCCTGAGGGCGTAGACCACCATCAGGGTTCTCTTCCCCTCAGTTATGTCTCCTCCTATTTCCTTGCCGTATAGCTTCTCATCCCCGACTAGGTTGAGGATGTCATCCTGTATCTGGAAAGCCACGCCTATGGTCTCTCCGAACCTGGCCAGCTTACCTCTAACACCCGGACTTACACCAGCTAGTATGCATGCTATCTCCACGGCGAACCGGGCTACCGAGCCTGTCTTATATGCGCACATCTGCATATACTGGTCTTCGGTAACCTCCTCCACCAGCCCTCTATGCCACGCTATATCCATGGCCTGGCCTATGCTAAGTGACGTCATATGCTTCAC
>DQVM01000121.1 GCA_015661775.1 Candidatus Caldarchaeum subterraneum
ATATCCAGTATTCTAGGCCTCTCGCTCATAATAGCCACTCCAATAGCCTTTGCCGCAATTGGCGAGACCTTCACAGAGAGGGCGGGGATACTCAACCTAGGAATACTAGGCATAATGATATCTGGCGCTGCATGGGGCTTTATGGGTGCGTATTTCTTCAACAACCTCATGGTAGGTGTTATTCTAGCTCTCCTAGTAGGAGCTATCTTAGGCTTGCTACTAGCATTCCTAGTAGTAACTCTCGGGGCCCAGCAGCATATAGCCGGGATAGCTGTGACATTCTACGCCATGAACCTCTCGTACTTCTTCCACAGGGTATTGATAGGCGCGCCTCTCGTAGAGCCTAAAGTACCGCTCTCACCCAGCATCAGTATTCCACCACTCTCAGACCTACCCTTCATAGGGGTGTTATTTCAGCAAAACCCATACGTCTATATTGGTATGTACCTACTACCGCCTCTAGCCTTATTGATATTCATCAAAACCCGATGGGGGTTAGTGATTAAGGCTGTGGGCGAAAACCCGCGGGCAGCTGACTCAACACGCGTGAGAGTACATCTAACAAGATACTTGGCTGCTATGATAGGCGGCGCGTTAATGGCTGCAGGCGGGGCGTTCTACTCGCTTATAGACATAAGAGCCTTCAACCTCAACGTAGGCGGCGAGTGGAGCTGGATAGCCCTAGCTCTAGTCGTCTTAGGTAACTGGAACCCCATGTGGGTTTGGGTTGTAACATTCTTCTTCGGGCTTCTCAACGCTGTTCAGGCATGGCTCGTAGCTACAGTTATACAGATACCCTTCCAATTCTTCCAAGCAATACCTTACGTTCTTACCATAGGGATAGCTGCTGCCTTGGGCAAGCGTGTAAGACCTCCGAAGGCGTTGCTATATCCATACAGACGAGAATAGATCAAGAGAGGATCTGCTAGACATAGTCTAGTTTCTCTTTTCTTCCACCAATTACTAACTCAGCCTCAGAACCGGAACGCCTAACCACTATCCGCCCATTCTTAATCACAAGCAGCGGCGGTCTCTGAAGAGCCAAGGCCTCAAGCTCATCCCGGGCGTCCAAGAGGACAAGATCAGCACGCTTTCCCGTCTCCACGCCATACTCATGCTCAATCCTCAAAGCCTTTGCAGCGTTGATTGTTATTAAGTCAAGTGAATCTTTAAGCTCCTGATAACCCATTAGATGCCCTACGTGAACAGCCATGAAGAGGGCCTGCATCATATCTCCTCTGCCGAGAGGGTACCATGGGTCTCTTATACAGTCATGCCCCAGCGCTACGTTTACGCCGTGCTTAAGAAGCTCCTTTATTCTCGTCATCCCCCTCCGCTTCGGATATGTGTCAAACCGTCCTTGGAGATGTATGTTGATGAGTGGGTTTGCTATTATGGTTACTCCAGCGCGTCTCAGTATTCGGTAGAGCTTATACGCGTATGCGTCGTTATATGAGTGCATAGCTGTAGCGTGGCCGGCGGTTACCCGCCTTTCGTATCCCCTTTTTATCGCTTCTGCAGCTACAACTTCCAGAAACCTAGACTGTTCATCGTCAGTCTCATCAACGTGGCCGTCAACATCCTTCCCGTATTTCTGGGCTATATCAAAAGCAACGCTTATGGATTTCACACCATCCTCTCTGGTCAGCTCGTAGTGGGGTATAATCCCCACGTTGTCAGCCCCCATCTCAACAGCCTTCTCCAGCAACTCCACATTACCCCGCTCAGTAAGTATCCCATCCTGGGGAAACGCAGTTATCTGCATATCAATTATATCCTTCATCTCTTTCTTAACCTCTAACAAGCCTTTAAGTGTGGAAAGTTTAGGCTCTGTTATGTCAGCGTGTGTCCTCAGTCTAGTGGTTCCGTAAGATACCATCATTTTCACGGCCTTAATCGCCCGTTTCTTCACATCATCAACGGTTATGCCCCGCTTCTTCTCAGCCCATATCTCTATACCCTCAATCAGCGTTCCCGACTCGTTATACCTGGGATCACCCAGCGTTAGGGCTGAATCTAGGTGGAAATGCATGTCGGTGAAGCTGGGGGTTAATAACCTTCCTCCAGCGTCTATCTTCTCATCCGCGCTCCTCTTGATAGATGTAGATAACTCGACTATCCGCCCATCCTCTATCAGAATGTCATAAAACCCGTCAAGCCTCCTCAGTCTAGCTCCACGTATTAGGAGTGACATGAAACAACATCAGGAAGCAAATATTTAATCTCTTTTCTCTGGGCAAGCGAGTTGCGAAGGGATAGGCATAAACACGTAAGAAAACAAGACCAAAACACCTTTTTCTTTCCTATCTTCCTTCATACTACAGCAAACAGAAAACATAAATAAACATTCTAGATGGGCCCGGCGGGACTTGAACCCGCGGCTTCCGTATACGGCCTCTTAACAGGAGAAGGGCCGTTATTCTCCGGCTCCGCAGGCCGACGCCCTATCCATTCTAGGCTACGGGCCCTTTTCCGTTTTCTCTATCCAGCTTGCGTGGATAAAAACTTAAGGAAGCTTCTGGGTTTTGGGGAGGCTATGTAACATGGGCCTTGAGGGGTGAGGATGACGCTCCAGTTAGTCAAAGCCTTGCTGCTCATGGGTATTATTCATTTTACAGCTTAAATACACGCCTAGATAGTTATAACGCAGCGTCGGGTATGGTTGACTGGGTTAGCAGGGGCTTTGAGCTGGGCTCCAGACAGAGTCTAACAACAGCTAGTGAGATGGAAGCTAAGTGGCTCAGCAGGTGGAAACAGGATAGGATATTCGAGGCTGATCCTGAGGATGGGAAGCCTAAGTTCTTCATCTGCGTCCCCTACTCGTATCAGAACGGCCCCCTTCACTTAGGGCATGGATTCACCTTCACGAGAGGCGACGCTATAGCTAGGTTTAAACGGATGAAGGGGTTTAACGTCCTCTTCCCATGGGCTTGGCACTGGACAGGTGAGGCGGTTGCAGGAACTAGCGAGAGGCTGAAACGGGGAGACGAGAAGATAATAAGAATGCTGCGAGACATAGACAAGGTTCCCGAGGATTTAATCCCGCTCTTCACAAACCCAGCCTTCATATGCGCCTACTACACTGCGGAGAATAGGCAGGTAGTTGACCTTATGGGATGGTCAGTCGACTGGAGGAGGGAATTCTACACAACAGACCTGCATCCTTATTATAGTAAGTTCATCACATGGCAATACGAGACTCTCCTCAAGGGAGGATTCCTGAATAAGGGTAAGCACCCTGTTGTATGGTGTCCCGCGTGCAGAAGCGCTACGGGTGATCATGACAGGTTATCGGGGGAGGGTGTATACCCTGAGGAGTTTACGCTGGTTTTATTCGATGCTGGTGAGTATTACCTAGCAGCCGCCACCTTAAGGCCTGAAACTATATTCGGGGCTACTAACGTGTGGGTAAACCCTGAGGCAGAGTATGTGGTTGCTGAGATAGATGGTAAGAGCCTGCTGGTAAGCAGGAAAGCGGCGGAGAAACTGAAGGAACAGAGCAGAAGCATAGTTA
>DQVM01000098.1 GCA_015661775.1 Candidatus Caldarchaeum subterraneum
AGGCGAGGAGGCTACGATAACGATGGAAAAAGACACAACCGTTCTCCAGCTTAAGGAGGTGATAGCCCAGCGTTACATGTACCCCGACCCTGAGGTGCAGTATAAAACTAAAATCCTCCGGGACGATGTTAAACTAGGCCAGCTAACGGCTGGCGGGGAGCTGATATTATTCATACACACATCAAGGAGACTACATCCCCTGACGATAAAGGTGAAGCTGATATGATAAAGGTCGTCGTAAGGAAAGGGAGAAGCCTAGGCTTCTGGAACCCCTTCGAAGACGCTACACAGCAGAACAACACCCAAACAAACGTTGAAACATGTATAATATGCATGAACGAGCTTCGGAACAGCCCCACATTCACATGCCCCTATTGTAAAGCAACAGGCCACTGGGTATGCTTCGACAGATGGCTTACAAAACGAAACACATGCCCACTATGCTATAAAGAAATAATACTCCAGTAGAATAATTAAGGTGTAGAGAGCCTATGGCTGAGAAGGAGAAGAATAATAAGGTAATTGAGATAGAGTTAAACTACGTCGAAACACCGAAAGGTAATGTAGCTACTCTAGATTCTGTAGAGCAGCTGGCCAACGTAATACTAATCTTAGATGATGAGATAAACGCAATAAAGGAGAAAATAAATAAAATACCCTCCCTAGGTGGTGTTGATATGCCTGAGCTGGAGGAGAGGCTTAAGCGGATAGAGAGTGTTTTGATGGATTTAGATGATAAAGTATCAATCTTGGTGGATGCTATGCAGGAACTTGCTAAAGGGCTGTCGGAGATTAAGAAGAGAACATAACCTGTAAACGCAGAGAGATTTCTTCTTACGGAGGTAGTATAGCTCTACGCATCTCGGTTATCATCTTCTCAAGCTTATCACGCCTAGCCTCAAGTTCCTCAATCTCCCGCTTAAGCTGGTCCTTCTTGGTTTCAAGCTTAGTCAACTCATCCCGCATCTCAGATATAGCATCCTCCAGCTGCCGATGCTCCTCAAACCTCTTCTCAAGAGAGGCCAACTGCTGGTTAAGCTCATTCTCCCTCTTTATCACCCTCTCGATACGTATCTCATGAACCTTAGCATCCTTCTCCAGCTTCTTAACCAGCTCCTCCAGCTTTATCCTGGCTTCATTCAAGGAGGCTAGGTATTTGTCGGTCATCATCTTAATCTCCTCCTCCAGCTTCTCCTTCCTAGACTCTAGGTAACGCAGCTCCTCCTGCGACTTCGAGACATACCTCTCCCGCCTCTCCAAGTCTTGTTTCCACTGCTCCAGCTCAGCCTTCAGCATCCGCAGCTTCTCCTCCTCCTGCTGGAGCCTTTCAATACTCTCCTGTATCATGCCCCTCTCTTTCTCCAGAGAGGAGACTATATTCTCGAACTTTTCATACATGTTATTTACTATGGCCCCGTAGTCCTGTAGGTTGGTTAATGCTATGTAAACAGCATCTGCTTTTGATAGGAGCTCATCTACTTTGCTGATGAACTTGGATGGGGGGAGGGAGCGGATATCCTCCTTAAGCTTGGCCAGAGCCTCCTCCACTAGGGTTAGTCTCTCTTCAAATTTGCTGAAGAGCTCCTGCTTGGAGAGCTCTATCTCCTTACGTATATCCTGTATAAGCTCCTCCCTCTCCTTCTTACCGCCGAATATGCCCATGCCGCTTTCGTCTTAAGAGCGTCTTAGTGGTTTATAAAAGTAAATTCTCACCAATCTACATCTAGGAGATACGTGATTTAATGTAATGCTCTGTGGAAGCGTAGCATGGTTAGAGCTATGTGCTTTATCCCCGTGATTAGGTCTTGTATCCTTATGTTCTCGTTTGGTGCGTGGGGTTTGGAGCCGTAGTACCCTACACCAGTTGATACGCAGGGGATTCCTAGGGTGTTGGTTATTATGTACATGGGCCCTGAGGCGTATCCGGATGGAAGTACCACGGGCTCGGTTTCATAGACCTCGGCAGCCGTTGAGGTGATTAGCTCTACCAGAGGCTCCTCCGGGTCTGTCCTAGCAGCTGGATATCCTTGCAGCATCCTAACCTCAACATCCCCGTACCCCATGTTGCTTAGATGCTTCTTAAGCTTAGCCAGTATATCTTCTGGCCTCTGTCTAGGGACGAGCCTGAAGTCAAGCTTAGCGGAAGCCTTTGCAGGGAGAACGGTTTTGCTCCCAGCTCCTATGTATCCTGAGTATAGGCCGCATACGTTGCAGGCAGGCTCCAGCAGCAGCCTCCTAGCTGGGTTCTCAACCTCTAAAACCCTAGCTCCGAAGAGTGTAGAAGCGTCATAAACCTCGGCAGGTATCCTCTCCAGCATCTCTAATACCCGTTGACCCGGTTCTTCTACATCGTCGTAAAAACCATCTATCATGACTCTCCCACGCTCATCCCGTAGCGTTGAGAGCGCCTTGACTAGACGCCACGCAGGGTTTTCCACCAACGCACCCCACGAGGAGTGTAAGTCGCCTCTACCCTCCCTAACCTCCAGCTCCACGTAGAGCAGGCCCTTAACCCCTAGGTTCAGGACAGGCCTCCCAAGTTTATCTCTGTAGCCGTACTCCCATACGCAGCCGTCTGCGAAGAGGAGCTGTTGATGCAGTTCCACGAACCTAGCTAGGCTGGGGCTTCCAACCTCCTCCTCACCCTCTATCAGAAACTTAACGTTGACCGGAACCTCCCCCAGCGTGTTGAAGAGGGCGTCAACAGCCGCTATTCTGGCAGCTATGTTCCCTTTGTTATCTGCTGTCCCTCTCCCTACTATCATGCCTTCAGCGACCTTAGGGTTAAACGGGTCGGATACCCACTCGTCTAGAGGCTCAGGGGGCTGGACGTCGTAGTGGTTGTAGAACATTATAGTTGCGTGGGCCTCTGCTTTTACCTCGCCGAACACCACAGGGCTGCCCCCGTGGTCTGTGTATGTGTAAGCCCTTACACCATGCTCCTCAAGAGCCTCAGCAACCAAATCGGCGCACTCATTTATCCCCTCACCCGTTGCCGAGACGCTAGGCTGCGAGACCAAACGCTTAACAAGCTCTACATACCTATCCCTATTCTCATCTACGTAGCTGAAAACATCCTCTATAACCGACATGATTACTCAGGGAACCTACGCTGGGTAAATAATAAAAAAGTTATAGCTTTACCTGAGATATTGCCTGTTTAACCACCTCGACGCTCTTTAGAAACTGCACCCGCTCCTCTTGGCTTAGGTCCAGCTCTATTATCTTCTCGACGCCGTTCCTCCCCAAGGCGCATGGAACTACTATGTAGACGTCTTTAACCCCGTATTCTCCGTTTAGGTATGCTGACGTTGGTATTATCTCTTTGGTGTCTTTGAGTATTGCTTCCACCATCTCCGCCACCCCCGCCCCAGGGCCGTGGTTGGCTGACCAGCCTCTCAGCTTAATAACCTCAGCCCCGGCTTTTCTCGTCCTCTCCACCATCTCGTTTATCTTCTCGCCGCTCAGCATGCTGGTTAGCTGCATCTCCCCTACGTGGGTGTATCTGGGCAGGAGAACCATCGTATCGCCGTGCTCGCCTATAATCATGCTCCTTATCGACTTATACGAAACCCCCAGCTCCTTTCTAATCAAATACCTATAACGCCCCAAGTCTAGGAGGCCGCTGAAACCCATTACACGCCTAGACTCGAAGCCAGTTACCCTCCACATGACGTAGGCCATAACATCCAACGGGTTAGTCACCACGAGAACCTTAGCCTTAGGGGCGTACTGCTTTATGTTCTGCGCCACGTCCTTTATTATCTCAGAGTTCTTATGCAGTAGGTCCAGCCTAGTCATGTCAGCCTTCCTAACCATACCCGCGGTAACCACTACCACGTCTGAGCCTTCTATGTCCCTGTAGTCGTTTGTCCCAGTTACCTCTACATCCAAGTCGAGTATGGCGCATGCGTGGTTTATGTCAAGAGCCTCGCCCTGCGGAAGCCCCTCAACTATATCAACCAGCACTATATCCCCCAGCTCCTTCAAAGCAATCTGCAGAGCAGCAGAGGTACCAACCCTACCCGAACCTACAACAGTTATCAACAAACCCTACCACACTCAAGGGAAAAGAGGCTAAACGATTCTAAAAAATGTAAAATAGTCTAGGCGAGGCTTACACCAGAGACAAGGACCTGGCCTAACCGCAGCCCCACCAACCCAAGACAACCAAGCTATATACCTTCCACCAAAATCCAGCAATACAGCAAAAACTAAGAACCCACCACCCAGAGATAACATAAACAACCACCTCAACCCTAACATCCTCAAGAAACTTAAATAACGAAAATAATTAAATGAAAACCGGGCCCGTGGCTCAGCCTGGTGGAGCGCCCGGCTGATAACCGGGAGGCCGTGAGCTAGGCTCTTGATGGGCTGGCCGGTAAGGTTCGAAGCCCACCGGGCCCATAGTAAAATATTTTCTTGCTTTTACGTCCTGCTCTTCTTCATTATGTCGTTGTGGTTATTTTTTGGGTTGTGTTGAATTAGTGGGTGGTTTTCAGAATGCGTATAGGTGGGAGGTTTTGTTCGCTTTAGGTTTTCTAGACGAGTAGGTGTTTTTCTTTGTTAATTTAGGCTCTGCATCTAAGGGGGTTGTTTCTTCCCTTCATTCGGTTTTCGTAATATGGAGGGTTACGGTGTTATTACTGTTCCTTTGTTGTTCTCTGCTTTTGTTATAGGGTCTTCTCCCGTACCTGAGCATATTACTGCTTTCGCAGTTCCCCGCTTTACTGCCCTTGTTGCTGCGATTACCTTTCTGTTCATTCCGGGGCCTATTTTCTCTAGGAGGCTTTCCGCCTCGTTTACTGTTAGTTTGTTGATGAGCTGGTTTTCTATTATTAGGCCTTCCACGTCTGTTAGTAGGATTAGGGTTTCTGCTTTTACGGCTGCTGCTATAGCCGAGGCTGCCATGTCCCCGTCTACGTTGAGCATCTCCCCCTCCTCCCCAAGGGCTACCGGCGATACCACCGCTACATACCCTAGGTTGGTTAGGTTTGTCAGGAGCTCTGTGTTTACGTCTGTTATGCTTCCTGTATAGCCGCCCTCCACGGCTCTCTTCCTACCCCTCTCGTCTATTATGATGATTCTCTTTTTCCTCTGGGCTTTCAGCAGAGCGCCGTCAACCCCGCTTAGGCTCACCGCCTTAACCCCCCTGTGGTTTAGGTAGGCTGAGGCTTCTTTCCCTATCTTCCCCGCCATAACCATGTTGTAGACCTCTATCTCCCTCTCATCCGTCAGCCTGCTCCTCACCCCGCTGGGGGATACTACTATCTTAGGCTCTATCCCCAACGCCTTCTCATACCTAGACACTATATCCCCTCCCCCGTGGACGAACACAACCCCCCGGCCGCTGTACTTGGCTATCGAGTTAAGTATGCCATGCATGTTGCTCTCAAGTATCCGGCCGCCTGCCTTCACAACCAGCAACCCAGCTCCCCACCACCTGCTAGATGCGTTATCTAATATTTTACGCAGGCCTTAGAGGCGGTGTGTTTAAACCATTCCTCTCATCTATTCCCAACATTATGTTCATGGCTTGAACAGCCTGGCCTGCAGCGCCTTTCATCAAGTTATCTATAGCCGCCATCAGAGCTGCTCTTGATATTCTCCCCTCAACTGCGAAGCCTACGTCGGTGTAGTTGCTTCCTATAACGTATTTAGGGTCTGGGTATCTGAAGGGTGCTCCTCTTACTATCCTGATGAAGGGCTCCTTGGCGTAGCGTTGCGCATACATCCTCCATACCTCCTGTTCTGTGATGTTTTTCGTAAGCCATACGTGGGAGGTGGCTAGGGCTCCCCTAACGCTTCCTACGGCGTGGGGGACTAGGGCTATCTTAACCTCCCTCCCCCCCAGCAGGTTCTTAAGCTCCTGCTCCACCTCAGCCACGTGCCTGTGGCCGTCAGCTTCGTAGGGGCGCATGACGTTGGCCCTCTCTGGGTGGTGCGTCCCCAAGCTGGGTTTTATCCCCGCCTCGCTGCTCCCAACCTTAACATCCACCACTATCCTATCAAGCTCCACAAAACCGCCTGCCACGGCAGGTATGAGAGATAATAGAGCCGCGGTGGAGTTGCAGCCGGGGGAGGCTACTAGCTGGGCCTTTCTAATCTCCTCCCTATGCAGCTCAGGTAGGCCGTAAACCGCTTTCTGAAGCAGGTCTGGGGCCGGGTGTTCAAAACCATACCACGTCAGGTAGTCCTCGGGGTTCTTGAGCCTGAAGTCGGGGCTTAGGTCTATAACTCGCACACCGCTCTCCAGCAGCTGGGGGGTTATATCTACAGAGACTTTAGAGGGCGTGTTTACGAAGATTAGGTCGCAGCGTTTAAGCATCTCATCCACAGATACGTTGCTGAACTTCAGGTTTGTATAATACCCCCTCAGGTTTGGGTGTACGCTGCTTATAGGCTTCCCAGCGTATTCCCTCGAGGATGCGTAGGTAACCTCAACATCGGGGTGAGTTGCGAGAACCCTAAGCAACTCCCCTCCAGTATAGCCTGACGCACCTACTACACCTACTCTAGCCACCTCCCTTCCCCCGATGGACTCTCCAACAGCCGCTTATTAACAATTATAACAGACCAAACATAAGTCATAGAGCATGGATACGGGTGAAATACCTAGGAGAGGATTCTTGGCCGTAGCTGGAGTAGGGGTTGTTCTAATCCTACTAAGCATGCTGTCGGTTTACACAATCAACGTAATTCCAGTAGAGCCTACCGTCTACGGCAGGGCTTTAATCGGAGTAGTCTCCATCATGAGCCTCGCAGCAGCTATAGGAGGAGTCCTATCCGTGCTTATTGCCTGGGGCCTCTACATAACAATAGACTCACTCACTAGGTTCTACCTATCTACGAAAGAAGAGAGGGAGACTAGGGAGGAGACTGAGTAGACTCAGGCTGTGTATTCATTATTATTTTTAACCTCTTCCTCAGCGGCGGCTGTCTCCTGCTGCCTCTCCCTAACATCCCTTAGTATCTTGTTTACGAACCCTCGTGTCAGCACCCCTGCTTCCAGCAGGTTTACTACTGAGTTGGGTGAAGCCTCCCCCGTTACCCTCCCTAGGCTTCCCCTGAGCTGCCTCCACTTGAGCTGCGTGTTGCCGCTCTTAGACCTGTAGATTATCCCCAGCACATCCATGGCCTTGACGAACTTTATGTCCCTTATCTGGGTCAGGTCTATCTTGGAAGCAGCCTCTACGTATATCCTGGCCTTCTCATCCTCCCTCTCAGGGAATATAGTGGGGTCGTGTAAATAGCCCTTCGGCATGAATGATTGGCACGTGTTTAGTATGATGAACCTTCTAAACCTGTCAAGGGGTGTTTTAACGTCTATCTCAACCATCTCCGATAACCCTCTCTAGTCCTTTAACTCAGCTAAGGGATTTTAGCATAGCTATTTCCTGACTATTCTTATATCCCTCCTCCTCGGCATCAGCTTGTCCAGCAGCGTCTTTAGGGTTTCGTCGTCTATCTGGGACTTTATCTGGCCTGTTTGGGCCAGCTGCATCAGGTACTCCTCTATCCTCTCCACCAGCTCAGGTTTTACGAGCTTTAGGTTGTTAAGCCTCTGCCTAGCCTCTGGGGTTAGTATAACCCGCATGACGCTGCTCCTCTCCAGCTCCCTCTGCCTCCTCGCCTGCTCCTCCGCTATCCTAGCCTGTATCTCAGCCATCTTCTGCTGCCTTATACGCTCCAACTCCTCATCCTCAGACATTCACAGCCACCTCAACGAAGCCTAACTCTAGAATCAACCAATCAACCTTTTAAAGGCTTTCCCGTCAACAGCCTCCTAAACCCCTTCAGCTATACGCATACCCTCCCATGCTTCCTCCTCTGTAAAGCCGCCTTACCGCGGTTAAGCCTTACATAAACGGGAGAGAGGGGTGGAGGGCCTCAGGTTACCTATGCTTAGCCGGCTCTAGGGTTCATGTAGGCTGAGAAAACCAGCTGATGAAGTATCACCCAATAATTCTGGGAATGTTTATGAGATGCTGGGGTTTCCAGACAAGAAAATAGGTGCATGTTAATGGAAAGCCACGTGGCTTTGGAGGAGGTTAAGTGGCATGCCAAAAGCCCTGAGGAGGCTGCGGGGCTTCTGGATACTGATATAGATAAGGGGTTGTCATCTGAGGAGGCTAAGAGGAGGCTAGGGATATACGGGCCCAACGAGCTGGAGGTCGGTAAACCAGCATCCCCCATCAAGATATTCCTAAAACAATTCGCCAACATACTGGTTGGAATCCTTATACTCGCAACCTTACTCTCAGCCCTCTTAGGGGAGATAATAGACGCTGCGGTTATAATGATTATAGTATTCTTCATAGCGGTTCTGGGGTTTGTACAGGAGTATAAGGCTGAGAAGGCGATAGAGGAGCTTAAGAAGCTTCTCACGCCTAGTTTCGTGGTGGTTAGGGATGGTGTAGAGCTGGAGGTAAGCTCACGCGAGGTTGTTCCAGGTGATTTAGCCGTTCTTAGGGAGGGGGATAAGGTGGTGGCTGACATTAGGCTTTCTGAGGTCTTCAACCTAAGGGTTGATGAATCCCCTTTAACAGGCGAGTCATTTCCAGTTGAGAAGAAAACTGACAAACTCCCCCCAAACGTCGCTTTGGCTGAGAGGGCTAACATGGTCTTCGCAGGGACTTCAGTAGTAGGGGGTAGAGGCAGGGGGATAGTGGTTGCTACAGGCTCTAAAACGGAGCTGGGCAAGATAGCCTCAGCCACAGCAGTCATAGAGGCCGAGAAGACTCCTCTAGAGCTTAAGATGAACGAGGTAGGTAAGAAGTTCGGATTAATAGCCCTCTCCGTGATATTCACACTAGCCGTAATAGAGCTTATTCAAGAGGCCCTCTTTGCCGAAATCACGTTATCAACCCTGGTAAACATACTCCTCTTCGGAGTAGCCCTTGCGGTGGCAGCTATACCCGAGGCGCTGCCAGCGATAGTAACTGCAAGCCTAGCCGTGGGGATGCGTATCATGGCTAGGAACAACGCTCTGGTCAGGAGACTCCCCGCTGTGGAGACGCTGGGAGCTACTCAGGTAATCTGCTTCGACAAGACAGGTACGCTGACCAAGGGGGAGATGACGGTTAGGAAGATAGCCACGTTAGATACCGTCTATGAGCTGTCGGGGGTTGGGTATAGCCCGGAGGGTGAAGTATCCCCCAGAGACAACTCCCCCGCCCTTAGACTGTTAATGACAGCATCAATACTATGCAACGACTCCAATCTAGTTCAGCGGAACGGCGGGTGGAGGGTGGTGGGAGACCCTACGGAGGGGGCTTTAATCGTAGCAGCCTACAAGACAGGGGTTGACGTGCAGAAAATCAGGGAGAAGAACCCGAGGGTTGATGAAATCCCCTTCAGCGCCGAGAGAAAATACATGATAACTGTGAACAAGATGGAGGGGGATGGATACTATGCCTTTCTGAAGGGAGCTCCTGAGATTGTTCTGAAGATGTGCAGCAGGTTCGCTGATAGGGATTGCGGCGAGCATGACTTGACCGAGGTGGAGAGGGGGAAGATTACGCAGCTCAGCTCCTCCATGGCCTCGGAGGCTCTACGCATACTCGCGGTGGCGTATAAGCGGGTTGACAAACCTAAAGCCGACAGCTCAGGCGGATACACCCTCCTAGGCCTGGTTGGGATGATGGACCCACCAAGGCCTGAAGCAATCGAGGCAGTTAAAGCAGCCAAGATGGCGGGTATGAAGCCTGTCATGATAACAGGAGACCATAAGCTAACCGCGGTGGCTGTAGCTAGGGAGGCGGGTATAATGGATGATGACGGCCTAGTGCTGGAGGGATGGGAGCTGGAGGGGATGGGTGATGACCAGCTCTACGAGAAGGTGGAGGAGATAAACGTCTACGCCCGCATATCGCCTATAGATAAGCTGAGGATAGTTAACGCGTGGCGTAGCCGGGGGTATGTGGTTGCCATGACGGGGGATGGGGTTAACGACGCCCCTGCCCTGAAGAAGGCTGACATAGGGGTTGCCATGGGGGTTAGGGGGACTGAAGTAGCTAAGGAGGCTTCAGACATGGTTCTGGCAGACGACAACTTCGCCACAATAGTTAAGGCTATAGAGCTGGGGAGGTGGATATACGACAACATCAAGAAATACCTAGCTTACCTGCTTGAAGCCAACCTAGTGGAGATAGCCGTTATAACGATATCCTCCATCTTCATACTCCGTTTCATGGGATTCTCAGGCGAGGAGATACTCCCTCTACTCCCCGTCCACATACTATACATAAACCTAGCCACAGACGGGCTACCCGCCATAGCACTAGGATTCAGCCCAGCCGACCCGGATATAATGCAGAGACCCCCAAGGAGGAAAGAAGAAAGCATATTCACACGGGAAGTTAGGCTCTTCATCATACGCGCCCTACTCGTAGAGACGCCTATACTCCTGCTGGGCTTCTACTCAGCCTTGGATATGGGGATAGAGCACGCTAGGTCAAGGCTCTTCCTAATGTTCATCTTCATAGAGCTGGCGGTAGCTCTCAGCTGCAGGTCGCTGAAGTATACGATAGTGGATGCTAAGCCGCATAAATGGCTGATCCTCTCTATTCTATGGGAGACGCTGCTGATAGCGGTTTTGGTTCTAATCCCATGGACTAGGGATGCCCTGCATATAGTCATTCCCACTCAGGAGGATATAGCGTGGATAACCGGGGGGTTCTTGGCTGTTCTCGCCAGCATGGAGGCGTTGAAGAAGCTACTCTTCTAAACCAAACTTGGTCTCCCACATCCTCTGGGCCAGCCTCCCTTCACGCATATAGAGGTGCAGCTTATCCTTAACCTCCTCCCTACTCGTCTGATGCCTCTCCACAAACTCCGTCAACCTCTCAATCAATATACTCTTCATATCCCCGCTGGTCAGCTTACCGCTTCTATAATCGTCGTGCAACTGCTTGATTCTATCATCGTCGGGTTCGAAGAAGTAGTAAAGCCACTGATAAGCCACGTCAATATCAGGGTTTCCACCTAGTTTTCTATGCAGCTCCAGTGTTGACTGACCCCCTGAGAAGGCTCTCCAGATCTTCTTCCTTATCGTCTTTGGGTCGTCGTTTAGGAAGACGGCGCTCTCCCGCTGCGATGCGCTCATCTTACCCTCAGGCCCTGTTAACGGCATCAGAAACCTGCTGTGGATGGCTGCTGCCTTGTAGTATCCTAGGCTCTCCGCTATGTCGCGTTGAACCCTCCAGTACGGGTCTTGGTCTATGGCTGCTGGTATGAGGCATCTCTTCCTCTCAAACATGGTGGGGACTATCTGTATGGCTGGGTAGAAGACCATGCCTATGTTGGTCTGCTGGTTGAAGCCGAAGACCGCCCTGACCCAGCTGAAGTTTATCTTCCTAGCAACCTTCAAGGCTATCGGATACATGTTACCTATGTAATCAACGTCTGTGAAGATGAACGTCTTATCAGGGTCGAAGCCCACCGCAGCTATGTCTAGGGCGTTTTCATAAGCCCAGTAACGGGACTGCTCCAGCGTAAGCCCCCTACTCTCCTCAAGAAACTTCTCGTCATCCGTAATCTCTATATACACATTCACATCAAACCTCTCCTGCAGCCACCTCGTAAGGTGGAAGGGTATAAGATGCCCAACGTGCATAGGCCCGCTCGGTCCTCTCCCCGTGTATAGGAAGAACCCCCGGCCCCGCTCGTAGTCGTCTAGAACCTTATCAAGGTCCCTGTGGCTGAAGAAGACCCGCCTCCTAAACATGTGATGACTACCGCCGGCCAGCCTCTCGAAGCGGGTTAGTAGTTCTTGGGTTATCTCATCCGTGCCGAACTGTTCTATAAGCTTCTGGTAGTCAACCTTGCCTGCTACATGCCATGGGGTTACTACAAACTCGTTGTTCCCCTGTTTTTCGTCACCAAAGATAGCCACCCATCGCCTATCGGCTCTAGGCTGTATAAAGATATTATATAAAATTTAATTCTCTTCACGCTGCTTTAACGAAGCCCGTTAACCTCCTCCCACTCGGCGTAGCGGAGTCTCCTGAAGAGTATTATGAGCATTATGGATGCGAAGACTAGGAAAGCCCCCATGGCAGTGCTGAAGGTAAGCTCTTGGTATCTGGTTTGGGTTACCTGCTTAACAACCGTTGTAGGGTATGCTGTTCTTGTGGTTGTGGTTTCTAAAGACGTGGCTACGGTTGTGTAACCGCTGTAGATTGTGGTTTTATACACCCGTGTTGAGACGCTGGTCTCAGTAGATTCGACTGTGTAGGTTCTGGTTATTGGGATAGCCTGTTCAAAATAGACCGTAATGCTGGCGTAAACCCGCTCTTCCAACCCTCTCCTCATAATTACTAGATAAAAGGACAGCGGGTTATCCAGTTGAATGCTCTCCAACCCCAGCGAGCCTGTTGCGTTTAGGTATGTTAGTGGGTTAGGCTCTTTTGTGTCTAGGATTAGGAGGTTTATATCGGCGTTAGATTCCCATAGAACCCTAAGCACACCCGCTCTAGGTGCGTGCAGGGGCCCTACCATCACCTGCTCCGCATCGCCTGGCATTAATATCGTTACGTTAAGAAGACTTTCTATGTCTAGTTGCGTGTATGTTGTGGTCTCCAGTCTTATTACGGTGTTTAAGTAGGTCTCCGCAGTAGTTAACGTCTCCTCCAGCGTCTTTATCAAAGTCTTCTCAGAAGTGTAGGTTATGGTTGTCCTGTACGTGTTGTATGTTATCACCTCTACCGTCTGGGTTTCTACGGCGACGTAAGGGAGCCTAATAAACCCTACTACTATCAGGAATAAGCCCAGGAGTAGTAGTATAGTTATAGCAGGTGCGCTTCGCAATCCCCGTAATATGGATGTTGTCCTCTATTAATGGCTAAGGAAAGTAGGTAAGTAGCGTATTTATGAAGGGCTTAGGTTTGTGGCCATCGGATATGGTGGTCTGTCCTACATGCGGCGAGCAGGTGGCTCACGCCCTCCTGAGGGTTGACTACCCTAGATGCTCTAAGGGCCATGAGCTGGGGGTCTGGGTTGCATGCGGAAACCCCGAGGAGAGGCACGTATACCTTAAGCAGGGGAATTCATCATGCCCCTACTGCGGCAGCCCGGACTACACTAAGATAGAGGCGGGGACCCCTGTTAAGTGCATGCACAGAACGGAGGACGGCCGTTGGTGTATCTACCCAGAGTATACGTGGATGGTGGACGGCCCTCCATGCCACTTAAACCACCTAGATAAAATCGTGGTGGCTTCTAATAATCCGTGAGTGGTTCTTAGATGGTTGAGCTGCTTCCACCTACTAGGGAGGGGGTTAGGAGGGCTGCTGAGATAATAGCTGAGGGGGGTGTGGTAATCTACCCAACCGATACGGTGTATGGGATAGGCTGCGGCGTCTTCAACGAGAAGGCCGTTGAGAGGGTCTTTGAGATAAAGCAACGGGAGGCGAAGCCCATGCCGGTACTATGCTCCTCGCTTGAGGACGTCTCTAAAGTCGGGTATGTAGATGAACGCCTGTATAGGCTGGCCCTAGCCCTATGGCCCGGGGCAGTATCCATAGTGGTGGAGAAAACCCCTGAGCTCCCCAGCAGGGTTACCGCAGGCCTAGGCAAGGTGGCTGTAAGGATACCGGCCCAT
>DQVM01000112.1 GCA_015661775.1 Candidatus Caldarchaeum subterraneum
CGTTTCTTTTCACTCAAATCCCTTCGCACCTCCTTTTCCTAATTTCTCTACTTAAGCAATTATTTATTTTCATTTCTGTTGTATTTTGAGAACGGTTATATATATCGTTTTAATTGAATATTTGAAAATAAGAATGTATGTGAAAAAAGATAGGAAGATAACAGAACGGCTGAAGAGACTAAACCCAGACGGCTGGTTTTACGGCGGTCTACCTGGTCTTCAATGGGAGATTGAGAATGCTAAGAAAGCTGATTATAAACTGGTAAAACAGCTGGTTAGCGAGCTTGTTGTTGATGAACGTTTTCACGAGTTTTACCACGCATGTATAAACTGCGGTAACTGTACTTCAAGGTGTCCGGCGTTTAGGTTCGCGGATTTCTCACCTAGGGTTGTGGTTCAGAAAGTTATGCACGGCAAAGACGAGCCTGAGCTGGTTTATCAGATGCTCGACCAATATATATGGGCTTGTTTCCAGTGTTACTCCTGCTGGGATATATGCCCTGCGCAGAATAACCCCGGTGGTTTGATAGCTATATTAAAGGAGATAGCCGTCAGGCATGGCCTGCAATCTGCTAGGAAGACCCTCGAACCATACAGCAGGGTTCTCTACAAACTGATGACTACGGGAACTCAAATAACACCCGATATGCACAGCTCTATAGCCCCGTTTAGAGACTGGGGGCCTCATAAAGCCGAGCTAGCCAAGCATATAAGAGAAGAGAGGGCAGGAGTCCCCGTAGAAACCCTAGCAGGTGTTATGGATAAGGGATGGCAGGTCGACCCCGAGACCATACGGGAGCTGCTCATAATAGAGAAGGAAGCAGGAGTGATAGATATGGTGAAGAGCAGCATAAGGAATGTAGGTGATATGGTTGAAGAAACTGCAAGAGAATACGGGGTGGGTTAATCATGTCTGATATGAATACAGTAAAAATAAGCGATAAGGAGGAGCTGGAGATAAAGACGGAGCAGGCCAAGCTGTTTGAACGCTCGATGTTCGCCGCCAAGTCCCACCTATCCTATGGAACTGTAGAGGAGTATCTTAAGATGCTTAGAAAGATGCGGGAGCTTGAGAAACAGGGAGAGATAGAGGTATTCCACGTAACGGATGAATTCGAGCCTGTAACAGTTAAGACACTAAGCGGCAGGGAGAAGAAAATACCAACTATTGAGCTTTGGCAGCATAAGTCCTGCGGCCAGTGCGGCCACATACCAGGCTATGTAACTGCACTATACTGGATCATGAGCAACCTAGGGATACCCTATGTTGATGATACCAACCAAACCTCATGCACTGCTTGGAACTACTACGGATCTGGAACCTCCAATCCAGTAGCGTTAACCGCGGTTTTCCTCCGGAACATGCACGTAGCGTGGGAGAAGAACGCCTATCCTCTAATACACTGTGGAACCAGCTACGGCGATTATAAGGAGGTTCGCTTCCTGCTTGTTATGAACAGGGATATTCGTGAGAAAGTCAGGGCTATACTTAAGAAGATTGACAGAGATGTGGTAGTTCCTGAAGAGCTGGTGCATTACAGCGAGTGGCTTCACGTAATGCGTGATAAGATAGCGGAGAGGAGGAAGTATGACGTCTCAGGCGTTACTGTAGCTGTTCACGCAGCCTGCCATACTTATAAGCTCATGCCAGAAGACTACACATACTCAGAAGATATACTAGATGGGATAAGACCTGCTCCAACCACAAGCGTAGCACTTGCACTAGGCGCTAAAGTTGCTGACTACAGAAACTGGTATGACTGCTGTGGATTCGGGTTCAGACACATACTAACCGAGAGGGAGATAAGCAGGTCGTTTGCATACTTCAGAAAAGTACAGCCAATCGTCAAAGAAACAAAAGCCGACGTGATAATAACACATGACACAGGCTGTGTAACAACGCTTGATAAGAGTCAAGTAGTCCCGCTGGCACATGGATATAAGGAGACAATCCCAGTATTATCAGATAGCCAGTTTGCAGCTCTAGCTATGGGAGCCCATCCCTTCATAGTTTGCCAGCTCCACTGGCATATCGCCGACTGGCGGAATCTGCTAAATAAGATGGGGATAGATTGGGAACGATATAAGCAGGATTATAAGAGATACATAGAGGAGATAAAGAAGGGATTAAGGAAGCCTGATTTTATAAAACCGCCTTCTAGGAGATTACCACCGCGCAAAAACAGCTAAACTTTTATTTATTCATATATTAGAATGTTTTCTAAACTAGGAGGGGTTAGACATGAGGACGGAAAACCCCGTATTAATTATAGGCGGCGGCCCAGCTGGGTTAAGAGCGGCAGTTGACTTATCTGAGATGGGTATTGAGGTTATCTTGGTTGAGAAGCGGAACGAACTAGGCGGCGCCCCCGTTAGGTGGAAGTACAAGACCCTAGCACCTATGATGAGGCCTACGGAGGAGGTTATGAACCCACTTATAGAGCATGTAGAGAAAAGCGAGTTGGTTAAAGTTTACAAGAATTCAATTGTGGAGGAGGCTAAGGGTAACGCCGGGAATTTCGTAATCAGGATTAAGAACGGGTTGGATAACCGTGTTGAGTCTCTTAACGTATCCGCTATAATAGTTGCTACTGGTTTTGAGCATTTTGACGCTAGAATAGACCCTAGGTATGGATACGGTAAAAACCCTAACGTCATAGGAATACATGAGCTTGAGGCCATGCTGAAATCAGGTAGAGTAGTTAAGCACGACGGCCAGCCCCCTGAGAGAATAGCCTTCATCTTCTGCGTCGGCTCGCGAGATAGAGCAACAAACCCTTGGTGCTGTACCGTATGCTGCGGCGTGAGCATAAAACAAGCCATAGAACTTAAGGAGATTCTCCCAGACTCCCAGATTTACATGATATACATGGATGTAAGAACCTTCGGCCTCTGGGAAAAGCTATACTGGAAAAGCATGGAAGAGTATGGAATAAACTACATACGGGGAAGAGTTTCAGAGATATACTATACTGGTGAGAAACTTTTGGTAAAGGGCGAGGACACGCTAGTGAGGGGGCCGTTTGAAGTTCTGTTCGACATGGTGGTGCTTGCAGTTGGGATGGAGCCGGGGCAAGGCACCAAACAGGTAGCCAAAGCCCTAGACCTAGCTATCAACGAATTCGGGTTCCTAGAGCCTAAACACCCCAACATACACCACGACTCCAGTAAAGAAGGAATCTTCCTAGCAGGAGCATGCGTAGCCCCCATGTCAGTTGAGGAAGCGATAGCGGAGGGGTCGGCTGCAGCTATGCAGGTTGTAAAACTCCTCCACAGATTGGCTAAACCTATAGAAGCTAGGTGAATCCCCGTGAGTAAAAAATCTAAGAAGAAAGGCGCCTTCATAATCGAACGGGAATACATAGACGACCAGCGGATAATAGAGCCTGAGCACCTGAAGCTTGAGGAAGTGGATATGTCGGGGAGATGGGGAGTTTTAGTCCTCCCCAGGACGATAGAGGAGTTCAACCACAGCTTATACGAGGAAATTAAAAACCACCCGCGGGGTAGGAATATTCATAAGTGTTGGCAGTGTGGGAACTGTACAGCAGCATGCCCAGTAGCTGAGGAAAACCCTCTATTTAACCCCCGCTACTTCATACACATAGTGAAGATGGGGTATAAACTGGAGCTGGAGAAGTTCAAAGACTACATATACCTATGCGGAAGCTGTGGAAGATGCAGCGAAGTATGTCCAAAAGGGGTAGACCCAAGCGGGGTCATGGAAGCTATAGGTACTGTTCTACGGAGGTATAAACTATGAACAGGAGCTTATACAACCTGCTTACATGGGGCTCGACCGCAGCTGTTACGCTCCTCCTAATAGCTATGTGGATTAACCTGTATATAATACACTCATCAGGTAACGTTGTTCAGATAGACAGAAATACTATCATAAGCAAAAACATAGTTGACGCAGCTGGGATAACTGCTTTAATAATAGTAATCATAGGTGTTGTTACCAGAATAAGGAAGAAAAATGTAGCTATAATGGTTCAGGAGATAATGCAGGAGATAAGGAATTACGAGAGTAAAGCCGCTAACGGAGGAGGTAAAGCGGCCATTAACTGGCCTGCTGTGAAGACGGTTCTTAGGGTAGGGATATACGAGGTTTTACTCCTGGGTAAGCTTGGGCGTTGTGAAGATTTCCAACAGTGGCTTAGCCACTTCATGATCATGTGGGGATTCATAGGCCTAGGTATAACAACAACCTTAGATGCCATAGTGAATTTTGATGCAGTCCCCCTTCCTCTCCTCCACCCAGTCAGGATACTAGGCAACGTATCTGGTATAATATTCATGGCAGGGCTTACCCTAGCCATAACTAGAAGACTCTTCTCCCCCGACGTATTCTCCACAACAACAAAAAGCGACTGGGCGTTTCTAATAGCCATGTACGGAACAGGAGCAACTGGATTCCTTGTCCAGTGGTATGCCGATCTAGCAAACTACCTTGGAACTGCTGTAAGCTACATAATACACCTAATCTTCGTAGCTGTCCTGCTGGTCACAGCTCCCTGGACCAAGTTTATCCACGCCCTATGGAGGCCTTCATGGATTATATACAGTAGGCTGCTTGCCCTACGTGGAAAATGATTGAAGAAATAGACTCTCTCCAGAAGATTAAGATACTCTTCTTTGCTAAACCCCACGTTGGCCTAGTTAAGCATGTGGAAGGTGTAAGTAGTGAGGAGGCGAAGCTTAGGATTATTAAAGTACTGGAGAGGCTCAGGGTTGGGAAGTATAAAGTTGTGGAGTATGAAGAACCTGAACGCACTGATATAGTGGCTGAGCTTGTCTATAACGGTAGTAAACTTACTATCTGGTTTGTTCTGCTTGAGCGAGGTGATGTAGGATGCGTTATTGAGATCAGGGTGTATCATAAGATGGAGGAGAGCGCTGAGGCGGATGAGTATCTTTCGCTACTCTCAAGCAGGCTTGACGAGTTTACTGCGGGAGTTTAAACGTCTCGGGGCTGGGTTTGAAGGGTCTTAGAAGCCACAACGGTCTCCTCAACCCATTTTTAGGTGGACGTGTTAGTTTTAACCATCTTCTATAAACCTCCATCCCCCTACCCTTATAGACTACTACATCTCCGTACCTATCCTCCGGCTTGGCTTTCTCAACCCTTACCCTCTGGTGCCATATATGCTGACCGCTTACAGGGTCTGGCTGAACAGGGAAGGTAAGGTTCACCGGAACCCCCGAGTCTCTCCACCATATCCTAGACGTGTCAGGGTCGCTGCTGTCGAAGGGCTCAACATCCCTTATCTTCCTGAGAATCCACCTATCATCCCCTTCATGTATCTCAACTAAGGCAGATCCGATTCTAGTCCCTCCCGTGTCTCTGACGAGCCTGAATCTGCCGAAGTGCTCAGTACATCCTATAACCCCAGGGACTATACCTTCAGTTACCCACACCCTACTAACGAAGTACCCTATCTCGGTATAAACCCTTACTAAATCTCCGGTTCTCACACCTATTCTCTCAGCGTCTCTTGGGTTAATCCATATGGGATTCGTATGTGAGATCTCCGAGAGCCATTTTGAGTTATTAGACCTAGTATGAATATGCGTAGGTATCCTCATGGTAGATACCAGTACGTATTCGTTTTCATCCACCTTCACCTCGCTGTGGTGAACATGGCTCTTTATGTAACTTGGTATTGAATATTCAGGCCAACCCCACTCTTTCAGGGTCTTTGAATAGAATTCTATCTTTCTTGATGGGGTTGGGAACCCTACATATGCTTTTCCATCTATCATAACACCTATTCTCCATCCCTTCTCGGTCTTCTCAGAGGCTGGGGTCGGGACCATGTTAATTCTCTTAGGCTGTGAGCTGGAATATATTACTCCAGATTCTTCGTCAACTACGCTGTCCTTTAGCTCATCTCCGCTCAGTTCACGTTCATAAGCCTTGTAAACCTCATGCTCTATCTCATAAGCCCCAACCCGCCTCATATAGCTTAAAGCATCAAGCCCCTGCTTCTCAGCCTCCTCCTTAAGCCCAGGTATTGAGTTCTCGAAGATCCATCTATAAAGCTCATCCGCTGTTATTCTTTCCCCAGCCCTATACGGTGATTCGAAGTTCTTCCTAATGCCTAGGCTGCCATCAGGGTCTATACGCCAAGAAAGCTCTATCCAGAATTCCGTCTCATCCATATACTCGGCCGGTATCTCGGGTTTCTTTCCTAGTTTCTCCTCAACCACAGTGGCTACGGGCTGTCTAAACCCTATCCACACCCCTGAGTATGATTCGTAGCTGTGTAGGTCATGCCTCTCCAAGGATGTGCCTACTGGAAGAACTAAATCAGCATACCACGCGGTTTCATTCCAAAACGGAGTTAGGGCAGCTATAAACTCAATCTTATTTTCATCTCTTAGGACCTCTATCCAAGTAAATCCATCTGGGTAGGTGTTCACAGGGTTTAGGACGCGGGGTATATATACTGATATCTTTCCTCTTCCTTCTTTAATCATGTGTGGGAGTATGAAGCTCATCTCATAATGGGTTAGTGGGTATTCTATTGGGAATAGAAGCTCGCTCCACACCTTCTGGGGTGTTGGATGATGAGGGAATCTAGCAACGAACTTATGATACACGTTTAAATCCATACCGCCTTTAGTTCCTATGCTTCCCGTCAATGCGTGTAGGAAAACTAAGGCCCTAGCTACCTGCCATCCTCCTAAGTTACCTGCACAGGCTGAGCGCCAAGTATGACTAGAGAAAGCCTCTCCAGCCCTAACTATCTCGTAAGCAATCTCCCTAACCAAGCTAGCTGGCACTCTACACTCCTTCTCAACAAACTCAGGGGTATATTCTGCATAAACCTTCTTCAAAACCTTAATAAAATTGTCGAACGTAGGTTCTAGCTCAGGATGCTCCTCCTTTAGATACTCCTTCCAGTTAACCCATTTGTATAGGAAATCTCTGTTGTACAGGTCCTCTTGGATTATAACATTGGCTACTCCGAGTAGGAAAGCTGCTTCAGTTCCAGGCCAGCAGCATATCCAGTAATCAGCCATTGATGCTGTGTTTGAGAGTCTAACGTCTATTACCGCTAATTTAGCTCCTCTGCTTTTCGCTTCTATTATCCTCTGTGCGTGGGGGTTGAAGTAGTGGCCGCTTTCAAGGTGGGATGATACAAGTAGTATGAATCTTGAGTTTTCAAAATCTGAGCATGGTCTGTCGGCTCCCATTATGAATGAGTACCCTGCCCTAGCGCTTGCGGAGCATACGTTTGTATGGCTGTTTCTACCGTCAACCCCCCATGACTGGAGTATCCACTCCATAAACCCATCCTCTCCCGGCCTACCTACGTGATACATAACCTCGGTAAGCCGGCCCTCGGATATGCATTTTCGTATCCTCTTAGCGAGTTCATCCAACGCTTCATCCCAGCTTATCCTAACCCACTTCCCCTCACCACGCTTACTCCCCTCTGCCCTCTTCATGGGATAGGGAATTCTCTCAGGGTCGTAGACCTGATTAAGAGATGCAGGCTCCTTAGCGCAGTTCCGTCCACGACTGGTGGGATGATATGGGTTTCCCTCAACTTTCCTAATCCTTAGACTCTCCTTATCTACATACGCTATTAACCCACATCCTGCTTCACAGTTGAAACACACAGTAGGGACTATCAGGTATCTTCTCTTAACCTTCTTAGGCCATTCTGATATATCATATTCCTCCCAATCATCCCATTTCTCAACAGGAGGGTGGCTTAAGAATTTCTTCATCTGCATACGTAGCACTATCATACAAGGATGGATTAATTTCTTTTTAATTATCTTGTAATGTTAAAATATACAAAAATTTTTATATAATAATAAATAAGTAAAACAACACGCCCCATGACAAGATACTCTTTCGTCATAGACCAAACACGGTGTATAGGGTGTCATGCATGTACAGTAGCATGTAAAATGGAGAACGAAGTCCCTTTAGGGGTTTTTAGAACTTGGGTTAAGTATATAGAGAGGGGGGAGTTTCCTCAAGTAAGGAGATTTTACGCTGTTCTCAGATGTAATCATTGTGATGATGCTCCATGCGTTGAGATATGCCCTACATCAGCCCTCTACAAACGTTCAGATGGTATAGTTGATTTTGATAATGGAAGATGCATAGGGTGTAAGGCATGTATGCAAGCCTGTCCCTACGACGCGCTCTACATAGACCCTGAGACTAATACAGCTGCAAAATGTCATTTCTGCGCGCATCGTGTGGATAACGGCCTTGAACCGGCGTGTGTTATAGTCTGCCCTACACAAGCCATATTATGGGGAGATTTGGATGACCCCGATAGTATAGTATCAAAAGCCCTTAGAGAGAATTCACTAACCGTTAGGAAGCCGGAGCAGAAAACGAAACCAAAGCTCTTCTACATAGGGGCGGACCAGACTCTGCTCAACCCTCTATCGTCCGAGAGTGAACAGGCCTATCTATGGGCTGATAAAACTGACGGCGGAGTTGTAAGCGGACACGCTATACCAGTTAAGAGCAAAGTGGCATACGATATTAGCCACCCAAAACCATGGGGGGCTAAGATATCAACCTATCTATGGACCAAATCAATATCAGCTGGAATTATGCTTATGCTTTCTTTACTCACCATTATTACTCCCCAATTTATCGATATTATATTAGGCGATATCACTAAACTCATTTTGCTTTCATTCTTCTTCCTAGCAGTTACAGGATATTTCCTCGTGGCTGACCTGAAACAACCTATGAGATTCATCTATGTTTTTCTAAAGCCGAACCTCTCATCTTGGCTTGTTAAGGGCGCTTTCATAATATCGATTTTCGGCTTATTAACGCTGCTCTGGCTTATAATACCGGGCAACGCTATACTGGCTTACGTAACAGCGCCGATAGCCGCGTTGGCTGCTGGGTACAGCGCGTTTCTTTTTGCACAGGCAGAGGGGCGGGATTTCTGGCAATCACCATCATCTTTCATGCATTTTATATTCGCTGCTGTTCAGGCAGGCTCCGCCTCTATGATTATAGCATTACCCTATGCACCGAACCTAACGCAGACCCTAGTGGTGTTTCTCATAATTTCAAATATTATCCTAGCTATCCTAGCCTTAGCTGAGGTTTTCCAGAGACACTCCACTATTGAAGCTGAGCTTTCCGCCAAGTACATGACTATGGATAGGGGTGCATATTATTTCTGGATATTATTCATAGGTTTGGGTGTTGTTGCATCTACTCTTCTCGGAGCAGCTTACCTAGCAAATCCACAGATGCAGGCTTATGGTTTAATCGCTTCAGTAGCGGCGTTGATAGGGTTGTATGCCTATGAGCATGTATGGGTTGAGGCTGGGCAAGTCCCCCCTCTCAGCTAAATAAATCAACCGTCATGCATTAACGTTGATACCGGATATATCATCCCTCGTAATGTTGTCCATATTCGCTGTTCTATCGGCTATTATAGGAAGTATAATAGGAGCCGGTGGAGGATTCATATACACACCACTGCTTATCCTGATGGGATACACCCCGAGAGACGCGGTCTCAACAAGCTTAGTTATGGTTTTCTTTAACTCCCTCTCAGCATCCTACTCCTACTATAAGCAGAGGAGAATAAACATTAGAGAAACAATACCGCTGGGGATAGTAACCCTACCCGGCGCTGTTGTAGGTGCGTTTATACTTTCTTCAGTTGACGTAAGGGATTTTAGGATTATATTTGGCGTGTTTCTGGCCGCTGTTTCTGTTTATATAATCATAAAGGCTTTACAGGGAAAAAACGAAGACGAGATAAGTGTTGCAGATGGTCTGTACTGTAGGAGTATAAGGAGAGCATATATTCTATCTCCTCTTGCAGGGGTTTTGTCAAGCCTGTTTGGAGTGGGCGGGGGAATTCTACTAGTTCCCACCTTCATACACATAGCCCTGATACCAACCCACATAGCGACAGCCACAAGTCAATTCATAACAATATTCTCATCCTATTTCTCTCTAATACTACTAACAGCTACCAAGCCGCTGTTGACGATAAAAATTCCAGTAGTAGCGGTATCGGGGATAATAGGGGGGCAGATAGGGGCGCGTATAAGTAAACGCCTGAAGGCAAGGATGATAAAAACGATAATAGCAATCGTATTGATAATAACAGCTATAAACATAATACTGGAGATAAAACTATAAAACACGGCCAGCAACATACCGGCATCCATTAATTTTTATAAAAAATATCCTCTCCCACCAACTGCTCTCGTATATATCTCCTATAGGCTATACAACCTTGATATTCCCCTCTAGCTCAACTATGTTTCTCAACGTGTTAACTAGAGGTGAGCGTTTTAGGGTTTCTCTGAATATTTCCTTTAGCTTCTCCTCCTCAGCATCCGCATCTACGTATAGGGTTAAGCTTATCCGTTTATATCCTGAATGCCCGCTATCGCTTAAAGCTAGGAAAGTTCCTATGTTATCGAGCTCGCCTTCTAAGGATGTTTCTATGTTATGTATCCGAATACCCCGTATAGTAGCTAGGTATACAAAACCTATGACAATACACGCCCCTAACGTTCCCAGCAAATACTCCACCGCTGTAGGGGTTTCAGACGGCTCAGGACCTAGGGATTCATCGACCGTAAACACGCCGTTGCCCGTCTTAACCCTAGCCTTTAACCCACCTACCCAAGATACCCTAGCTCTACGCATATTTAAGCGCCTATTCCTCTCAGGGTCTCTCATCTGCTCTTTAACGGCATCAAGCCCCTCCTTCAGGATATTCAATTCTATTCCATTCAACTCGGCCATACTATAGCTTATTTGATACATAGTGAGGGGAAATAAAGATTCCCCTACGTAACTTATGGTATTAATTTTTTTGCCTTACGTACCTTTTGAATCGTGGGTCTTTCACCAGCTGCCAGTAGGAGCCGAATTGCTCCTCTGGGTTTTCTATCTTGTCTAGCTCCGTCTCATCCTCTTCATTATAGTAGGTCTTTATGATTTTGTAGAGTGTTGTTCTTTGTGCTGGGATTCTACGTATACTTCTTATTATGTTTCTTAGTTCACGTGGTCTCATCAGCTGGCCGCTGGTTGCTCCTGCAGTTGTTGATATGCTTTCGTTCATTAACGTGCCTCCTAGGTCGTTGCACCCTGCTTCTAGTAGTTGTTGAGCCATTTTCGCCCCCTCCTTTACCCAGCTGGCCTGTATGTTGGGAATTTCCTCCCGGAATAAGAGCCTAGCTGCTGCGTGTAGCGCTATTACCTCCCTCCAGGTGGGGCCTGGCCTGAGTCCCGGGACTAAGTTATACTTCCACATAGGTGCTTCCCTATGGATGAAACTTAATGGTATAAACTCTGTAAACCCGTTTGTCTCCCGTTGTATCCTCTGGAGCAGGAGGAGATGCTTAGCTATGTGGTGTTCATTCTCCACGTGTCCGTACATTATCGTGGATGTTGTAGGAATCCCCAGCTTATGCGCTGTAGTTATGACGTTTACCCATGTTTCCACACTTATTCTTCCAGGCGAGATCTTTGCCCTTATCTCGTCGTCCAGTATCTCAGCCGCAGTGCCGGGTAGGCTGTCTAATCCAGCTTCCTTCAGGGTTTTCAGATACTCCTCTACGCTGACCCCTGCTAGGTTGGCTCCGTAGACTACTTCTACGGGTGAGAAGGCGTGTATATGTATCTGGGGGATTTTCCTCTTTATGGCCTCTACTATATGCACGTAGTGGTATGGGTCTATACGTGGGGGGAGGCCTGCTTGTATGCACACCTCAGTAGCTCCATATCTCCAAGCCTCCTCCGCCCTCCGCACTATCTCGCTTATCGGGAGGAAGTAAACCTCCTCACTCCTGAAGTCTTTGCTAAAAGCACAGAATCCACACCCCATAACGCATATGTTGGTGAAGTTTATGTTCCTGTTAACGACATACGTTACTATATCCCCGACTATCCTTTTCCGCAGAAGGTCTGCTGCCATGGTTAGCGCCGTTAACTCAAGACCTCCGCTCCTAAGCAACTCCACAATATCCTTCTCCGTGAGATCCCGGCCGTCCAGCGCTTTCTCTATCGCTGATGCCTTAACGGGGTCTATAATCTTGAGAATATTCTCTAGGGCCATTTACATCACCTTGGCGTATCCTAGTTCATCAGCTAATGCATCGACGTAGGGCAATACGTTTGCATGTATGTAATCCCGTTTATGCTTTATGTATTCGGGGTATACTGGTAGTCGTTGCTTTAGCTGGTATCCTTTTATGGTGCATTTTTCACGGAGTTCTCTCAGCATGGGCCATGGTGCTTCTGGGTTTACGTAGTCTAGGGTTATGGGTGATACTCCTCCCCAGTCGTTTATGCCTGCGTCTAAGTAGTTTGGATACTCCTTAAGCGCTAGGTTGGGTGGTGCTTGTATGTTAAACCCGCTTCCCAGTATTATTCGTGCTATTGCTATTGTCCTCATCATATATTCTAGGGTTGGTTCTGGATGACTCTCCATAGGCGTTCCTTTCTTGGCCCTGAAATTCTGTATAATAATCTCCTGTATGTGGCCGTATTTTTTATGAACCTGCTTAATGTAGAGGAGCGAATCTATAACCTCCAGCTTCGTCTCCCCTATCCCTATAAGTATTCCTGTTGTGAATGGGATTTTCAGCTCTCCTGCTGTTTCTATTGTTTTGGTTCTTATTTTGGGGTTTTTGCTAGGCGCTTCATCGTGTGGGCCTCCAGGCATGGTGAGGCGTTCGCTTATGTTCTCCAGCATAAGCCCTATGCTGGGGTTGCATTTCTTCAACTCAGCCATCTCCTTTCTGGAGGCTATGCCTATGTTGGAGTGGGGTAGTATGCCAGCCTCTAACGCGGATTCGCATAGATTTACGATATACTCCATGAAGCTTGAGAACCCCATACCTCGTAATATATGGCGTACTTCTTTGAAGTAATCAGGCCTTTCACCCGACATTATCAGGAGCTCTGTGCACCCTGCTTTAGCTCCTTTTAAAGCTAGGGCCTTAACCTCGCTGGGTTTCATCACCCAAGCTCCTGAATCTCCGGGGTCTCTACGGTAGCCGCAGTACCTGCACCTGTCCCTACAGTATGTTATCACAGGTGCGAAGACCTTCTTAGAGAAGGTTACAGTCTTATTTTTTGCATAATCCCTATTTCTAACTTGCCTAGCTACGGTGGTTAGGCTCTCTAGGCTAAGCCCCTGCATCAGCCGGAGGTAATCCATTCTATCCAGCTCCTTTCCCTCAACCACTCTGTGGACAAACTCAGCCAACTCATCGTCTTTCTTAAGGCCAGCTAGGCTTAAGTTTACTAGATTTTCCTCCAGTTGCATACCAGATGCAGTAGAGTATGCTTCATGAATATGATATAAACTATTTTGAAAAGTACAACTTGAGTATGGATTTTCTCTACCTTTTAGGTGTTTTTATATAGCTTTTTTTATGTTTAATTTATCAATTTTTGTTAAAATAATACCTCTACGTTGATGAATTACCTACCCTAGCTACATCAAGTATAATATCGCAGATTATTGCAGTTACTTTATCCAGAAGCAGCCGTCCTGTTTCTTCGCTAGCCTTACTAAGCTCACCCACCACTACCCCAGCCTCCGAATATTCATCAACCATCCACCCATAAGTAACGCCAGGCATGTTATATGACTTGGGTATCTTCTTCAGCTTAGTCTCCACTGGTTGTGTTTCTTCTTTAGTTTCCTTAAGGAATTTCATGATAGATACCTCTACTACTCCTGCATGCTCCCTTAGGTTTCCAAGTATGTTCATGTCCTTAGCTATGCCGGCTAGCATCTCCTGTAGGTTGAATACGTAGGTTTCTAAGTTTTCTTCCTTCTTTAGTATCCTAGCAGCTGTATCTAGGGCCCCTGAGTTGCCTGCGTGGCCGTTTATGATGAATAAGTGTGTGAACCCGGAGTTTTTGAGTGATTTGCCTATCTCGGTTACAGTATCTATGAGGGTTTTTGGGTTTACTGTGATTGTTCCGGGGAATCTGCTGTGTTCTAGCGATGATGCATAGGTTATCGGAGGTGCTATTAGAAGGTCTAGTTTCTCCGCCACTCTCTTGGCTGTTTCTTCAGCTATCCTTAGGTCTGTTTCAATAGGCAGGATTGGGCCATGCTGTTCTATGCTTCCCACGGGAAGTATGATAGCTGGTTTCTTCTCCACGTATTGCTTGACCTCAAGCCACGTTAGGGTTTCCATCCTCTTCATACTCCTTAGTCTCTTCTAGGAATCAGGTCTAGGAAAAGCATTTCCCCACAACTACACTTCTCTACGTTAACAAGCTCCATCTTCTTGGCCTCGCTGATATAACGCATAGCAGGGCCCTCAACCACGTTCACCGCATCTTGAGAACCTAGAAAAGCCAGGAGCACAGCCAAGCGGATTCTATCAACCAACCCCTCTCGTATCAGGCTCCAGTTTATCCTCCCACCCCCTTCAACGAGAACCTTCTCCACACCAATCTCCCTGAGCTTCCCTAGAGCTTCGCGAAGGTTCACTCTCTGGCCTGTGGTTTCTGCCTTTATTACTACAGCTCCAGCGTTTCTCAGTTTCTCTATCCTCTCACCGTCAGCATCCACGCCGCAAACCACCACCACCTTTCCACCGGTCTTGAATACTTTAGCCTCTGGAGGCGTTCTGGCGTGGGTATCTATTACTATCTTCCACTCCACCTCCCCCTCCACATGCTTGACAGACAACGACGGATTGTCAATAAGTAGTGTATTAATCCCCACCATAACAGCCTTCATCTCAGCCCTCAGTCTATGCAAAACCACCAAGTCCTCTTTGCATGATATTCTGGAATCACGTATTGGAGTTGCTAGTTTAGCGTCTAGCGTGATGGCTGAGTTTATAATCACATAAGGTCTTTTATAATCTTCCATACGCCACCTTACCTCCTATCATGACGCATCTTACGTCAGATTCGGAGCCTCTTTCCACCACCGCCCTAACTAGGTCTCTGCTAAACCTGTACTTCGGAAGAGATGCGTCTAGAAAGAGTATATCCGCTTTTTTCCCCTCTTCTATGCTTCCCAGCTTATCCGCAGTATTAAGGGCCTCAGCGGCATATACTGTGCACATTTTTAGAATTTCCCTAGGTTCTACCGCCTCGTATCCGTACCGCATCCTTGACGCGTTGATTAAGAACTGCATTTCTTTAAACATGCTGGGTTCACATAGCATTACATTATCAGTCCCTAGAGCTGGTTTTATTCCTATCCTGAGCATAAGCTTAACATCGGGAAAGCCTGCTCCTAGCTTGACGTTGCTCCGGGGGCATAACACTATGCTAGCAGCTGCTTCTCTAGCCAGTCTAAGCTCCTTTTCAGACACGTTGACGGCGTGTATAATCATGCTGGGTTTAAGCTTGTTTAGAACCCGCTCAACCTCCCCTACTCCATGCTTCTCATAAGACAGCATGTTGGCTTCTTTACTCTCTCCAGCATGTATAGCTACCGGTTTACCGAGCTCGCTGCATAGTAGGCGAATAGCCTCAAGTGCCTCGTCTGTGTATTCCGCAGGGCCGCTGAGGCAAAGACCATCAGCGCAGTGCAGGGCTTGTATAACTTCATTCTTCAGCTTATCTAAGCTACATGCCTCAACAGCATCATACACATTAGGCTGGCTTAAGATTACGCACCTCACACGGTTATTCTTCAACGCTCTACGTAAAAGAAGAGCCCCTTCCCCACCTCCTTCCCTACAATCAGCAAACATAGATATACCGTTTCTGAGCATCTCAGCTACCGTATCTGATATAGCTGTTCTTAACACGGTGGCTGAGGTTTCTTTCAAGAGCCTAGCCTTAATACCGTATATCGGATGTACAGTATTCTCCACGTTGCTGAAGGTAGCGTCGCGGAAAGCTGAGTCAGCTACGTGGGTATGGGCGTTCAGGAAAGTAGGTATGGCTAGTAATCCCCTGCAGTTTACCGCTTTTGATCTTAAGGCGGGGACACCCTCTCCAATTTCAGCTACATAGCCGTCTCTGGAGATTGTTATATAACCCTCCTCAATCAACCTAAGCTCTTTGCCAACCAGCATCTTAAGACCATATAATATCCTTATCCTCCTCCCGTCAAAGGGTCTGCGGGTCAGCCGCATATCAACCAGCTTGATAAAACAATAACGGCAAACCGCTTTATGTATTTACCCACTCCATCCATCTAGGCTCAGCTTGCTACGTTTCTAATCTTAAAATTCCTGAAAGCATCTGTGATTTTGGCGTTGTTTAGAGTTACTTCGTTCAAGGCTCGTGTTATATGCTACTCGACTGAGGACCCTGATAAAGTTAGAAAAGCCCTACGTAGCGTGGTGGGTGATGATGTGCAGATAGTGAGCAAGAAGACGCAGGGGTATTATAGGGACCCTATCTATGTTATGGAATGTTACAGCAACAACGAGAGGATAGTCTCTAAGGTTTTTAATAGGATTTTAGGGGCTTTGGGGATGAATGGGTGGCAGTTGCTTAGGCCAGGTATTGAGATGACATCTAGGGAGCATGGCCGTCTGCATATACGGCTGGATAAGCAGGAGGCCTACCTGGGCCGGTTAACCTTAAGCGAGCATGATGCCGTTAAGATAGAGTTCAGTTTTAAGGGGAGCGTGGAGGAGCTGGAGGAGGCTATACGGGGAGAATCTTGAGACGCTTCGCCGACTTCTGGATTAAGATAACCCAGTATGATGAGGCATTACCCTTCGTGGAGAGGTTATGTAAACTAGGATATACAGCAGCCTGTGTAGAAACAGAAATGCAGGGCGTGGAGTGGCAGGCCCTAACCCAGAAAGCCTCCGAGGTTAATTTAGCCCTAGTTCGTAAAAAAGTTGTGGAGGCTAAAAGGAGGATGGACGTGCTGGAAGCCTGCAGAAAGAAGCCTCCAAAGTCTATACTAACAGTAAGGCCATTAAGTCGTGAAGCCTTCATGACAGCCTGCAGAGACGAGAGGGTGGATACAGTCTACGTAGATGTACATAACGTAGAGATAGATAGACACGTCATACAAGTTCTTAAAAACTTCCTCGAAATTACCCTAGATGACTTCCTACGTTATATGATGGATAAAGAGATGTTTAAACGTTTGGTAACTACGTTACAGGTTATAAAGAAAAAGCGGATACGCTGCATAATCTCCAGCGGCGCTTCCAATCCGTTAATGCTCCGCTCACCTAGACAGCTGGCCTCAATCCCCGAAATCATAGAAACCCAGACCGAGAATTCTCTAGACATGGTATCTAAGAATCCCTTCACCATACTGACGGGTGGGGGGTATTTAGATTGAGCCATAGAATACTGAAGATTAAGCGTAGGTATATCGCTGTCAAGTGTAGACCCGAATATGCGCTTGACATGGATAAGGTGTACGAAAGTATAGAGGAGATGTTCAGGCGGTTGTTTGGCGAGGTATTCCTAGTGGATTCACGTCTTAGGAGGATACGGGTTAAGCGGCTTGATGAGAGCATTATTATAGTTTCATGCAGCCATATTTATTTAGGTAAGGTTCTTGCAGCCATAACATTAGTTAACTCCGTAGATGGCGAGGCGGCTGCTTTAGATGTTATCACCGTCTCTGGAACTTTAAGGGCTTTAAAGAGGAAGATACGGTTACGTGTGTCATGAGGCTTGAGAGAATCTCCGCAGGATTTGGAATATGGCTGACTGCCATGATTATGATAATGCTCTCCGCATACCTTCCAGATGCGGGCTTCAAATTTCTTAATCTAGCAAAACCCCACATCCTCATAACAGTTATACTCGTTACATTATATTCCCTACATACCCCCAGCAGGGCTATACTCCCCAACAGGAGTAAAAAGCTGATAAACGCTAAACTTACGCTATCATATAGCATTATTACAGTAATATTCACCCACATAGCCTACTTTCTTACCATCATACTCTTACCTAGAGAAATTGTTGAGGAGCAGCTTCTCTTGATTAACATTCTCCTCCCTAGAGATACTTACGAACTTTTTATCCATATAGCTTTGACATGGATACTGTTCGCCCCCGTTGAGGAGCTTCTCTTTAGAGGAGCAGTTCATACTTTTATAAGTAGTGCTCTTGAAAAGCGATTAGCAATCTTAGTTTCTTCACTCCTTTTTGCAGCGGCTCATCTAAATGTGATTCAAATACCAGTAGCGCTGGTGGTTGGTGCAACTACAGCAGGTATATTGGATAAAACTGGTAACATAACCAACAGCATCGTAGTCCATGCCCTCAACAACACCGTTGCGCTCATAATAGCGTTCTATACGTGACTGGCTTTACTGCTGGGCCCTGCCGCAGGAGGGGCAGAACACATCATCCTCCGCCATGCTGCTGCCGCAGTATTTACATGACATAACAGTAACGGCCGGGCCTGACGAGGAAGATTCAATCTCCTCCAGCTCTCGCTTACGCTCATACCTTCTAGCAACGTAGACGGCCGACTCCAGAAGAATAACCAGCGGTAGGAAAAGAACGCTATTACCTACAAGCCAGCCATCAGGGGTTATTATCGCTATTAATATGTAGAGACCAGCGTATATGTACATGCGGTTCCTCCTGAAGACGTGGGTGCTTAACAGCCCTAGCCTAACCAGCATAACAAAAACTGCGGGAGCTGTGAAGACAACACCCACCATAAGGACTGTGGTGAATATGAGTGAGTAAAACTCTATGGCGTTGAGGAAGAGGTCAAGTTCTGCGAATTTGGCAAATATAATCATCGCGTTGAAGACTATGGGTGCTGCTATGAAGAAGCCGAAGAGAGAGCCTATTATGAAGAGAGCTACGAAAGACCCTATGAATCCATAGAGGAGCCTGCGTTCATGCGGGTATAATGCAGGGTCTATGTAGGCGTATATCTCATAGGCGATTATTGGGAAGCTTGTTATGATTCCCATGAATAAAGCCGCTATGAAGATTATCTCAAGCCCTGCCGTCGGTTTCGCTAGAATAATCCTAGCATCCTCACCGCTAATCATATAGTTTTTCACAAACTCAAGCACATTTGATACAAGAGGCTTATAATCACCAGTAGGATCTGAGATAAACTTCTGCGGATCTGCAGGAAAACCAAGCCAGAATATAGTTGTAACAACCAGAGAAATCATAACAGTTTTAAATCTTTGCTTCAGCTCTATAAGATGTTCTGTAAACGACATCTCCTTATCTTTATCCTGCGTCATTAGCTTTTCCCAACCCCAACCTAATAACTACACCTATCTTGGGTGATTATTAAGCTCTTTTACCAAAAATTAGGATATAATAATTTTTTCCAATAGAAAGAAAACTATAGGTTGGAGGGTTAAACAGGGATTTTGGTTGGTTTATTTCCTCTGTTACTTTTGCT
>DQVM01000034.1 GCA_015661775.1 Candidatus Caldarchaeum subterraneum
AGAAGGCCAGGGCTGTTACAGCTGTCTTGGGTAGGGGCCTTAGCCTCAGCGTAACCTCGGTGAAAACCCCAAGAATACCCTCTGAGCCTACCATCAGCCTCGTTAGGTCAGGGCCTATCGAGGTCTTGAAGACCCTCGCGCCTAGCTTGATTACCTCCCCGGTAGGGAGGACGGTCTCCAGCCCAAGCACGTAATCTCTAGTTACGCCGTACTTAACCGCCCTCATCCCAGAGGCGTTGTTGGCCACCATCCCGCCTATCGTGCACGTAATGGCGCTACCGGGGTCGGGTGGGAAGAAGAGGCCATATTTCCTAAGCTCCTCGTTCAGCCTCTCGTACACCACGCCAGGCTCCACCACAGCAACCATATCCCTCTCCGCTATCTCCTTAATCCTGTTCATTCTGGTTAGGTTCAGGACTATCCCCCCGTAGAGGGGTATGCATCCTGAAAGCCCCGTGCCTGCTGCTCTAACCGTTACGGCTATGCGTTCACGGCTGGCGTAGGCTAAGATTCTACTTACCTGCCCAGCGTCGCGGGGCCATACCACAACGTCAGGCATGTGAAACTCCCCCGGAAAAGCGTCTATAGCGTTTGTCGCCAGCTCCTCCTCATCTGTGCTGACGTACTCCCCGCCAACTATACGCCTAAGCTCCTCAAAATCCCTCTCGCTGGGCTTCTTATAATAAGAGGAGGGTTTAACCATCTTTCTCTCCCACCTACCAGCGATTACTTAAAAGGAACACCCTGACTTTATCCTCTTCGGTGCGTAAGGGAATATGGTAGATGTGCGTGAGCTGGCTATTAAGTGGGCGTTGAAGAACGCGGTAGATCACGGAGGCAGGGCTGAGCTTGGGCCTGTTATAGCAAAGATGGTGGCTGAAAGCCCGGAGGTTAAGGCTAGGATAAAGGAGCTGAGGCCCGTGATTCAAGAAGCTGTGGAGCAGGTTAACGCCATGAGCCTTGAGGAGCAGGTCAGGCGCTTAGAGGAGATAGCCCCCGAGCTCCTCAGGAGAGAAGCTAGGAAGGAGGAGAAGAAGCTCCCACCCCTGCCTAACGCGGTAAAGGGTAAGGTGGTTACCCGACTCCCCCCGGAGCCCAGCGGGTATATGCACTTGGGACATGCGATGAGCGGCCTGCTAAACTATCTATACGCCCGTATGTATGAGGGGGGGCTCTGGCTGAGGTTTGAGGACACGAACCCGCGTAAGGCTGGGCTGGAGTACTACGAGAACTTCAGAAGGGGGTATAGGTGGCTGGGTATAGAGTGGGATTACGAGAAGAACAACAGCGATGATATGAAGCTCTACTACGAGTACGCCGAGAAGCTAATTAAGGAAGGCCATCTCTACGTCTGCACCTGCACGCCGGAGGAGATGAGCAGACAGAGGAGGGAGATGCGGGAATGCCTACACAGGAGACATACAACAGACGAAAACATGGAGCTGTGGAGCAGGATGCAGGATGGAGGGTTCAAGGAAGGCGAGGCGGTCGTAAGGCTTGCGGGAGATATGAGGAGCAAGAACACAGCTATGCGGGACCCTGTTATGTTCAGAATCGTAGAACACCCACATCCTATTGTAGGAGATAGATACAGGGTATGGCCCACCTACGACTTCGCAGCATCAATCCAAGACTCGCTATGCGGGGTAACGCATGTCCTTAGAAGCAGCGAGTTCGCCTTCAGAGACGAGCTACAGAACTACATAAGAAGACTCCTCGGAATGCGGAACCCAACTATAATAGAATACTCAAGGTTTGAGTTCAAGGGAACGCCCACATCCAAGCGGGTTATCCGAGAGCTAATAGAAGAAGGTGTTGTAGAGGGTTGGGATGACCCTAGGCTAACTACAATAGATGCTATAAGGAGAAGAGGCATCCTCCCAGAGGCTATAAAAGAATTCACAATAACACAGACAGGCTTCAGCTACGCTAAGAGAGTATACGACTGGAGCCTCATAGCTAGTATAAACAGGAAAATCTTAGATCCGGTAGCTAGGAGGATGTTCTTCGTACCTGAGCCTGTGAAGCTAACTGTTGAAGGCCTAGGGTACAGCGAGGTAACCCTGCCATACCACCCCAGCCGGGATATGGGCGTTAGGGTGCTGAAGGTGGATAACTGGGTCTATGTACCGAGGAATGACTTAACTAAGATAGGGGTTGGGAATATGCTGCGGCTGAAGCAGCTGGCAAATGTAAAGCTAACAACCTTAGAGGATGACACGGCTGTAGGCGAGTTTATGGGGAAAGAGCCTGTAGAGGGGGTTCCGATAATCCAGTGGGTCGGCTTGGAGTCTGCTGATGTTGTCGTCTATAAGCCTGGGGAGCTTATAGCGGATGACGGCTCTGTGAATAGGGATAGTATGGGGATTCTAAGGGGAGTTGCTGAGAGGAGTGTAGAGACTGTGCGTTACGATGAGGTGGTGCAGTTTGAACGCTTCGGGTTCTGCAGGAGGGATTCTGGGGAGGAGCTTAAGTTCATCTACGCCCACGACTAGAGCTGTTTACGCCTCAGCTTAGGATGGTTTACGCAGCGTTGCCTAGCCCAGTCCAGCAGAGGCCCAAGGAGTATAAACTCCGTGTGTCTCAGCGTATCAACGTCTCCGCATGATGTTAAGAACATGGCTGTCACAAGCTCCATCCTCAGCTGCCTCAGCTTCCCCAACACAGCCTCAGGGTTTTTGACAGCTTCAACTAAGATGGGATGCGCAAACCCCACCATGTCGCATCCTAATGCGAGAGCTTTAGCTGCCTCAAGGCCTGTTCTAATCCCACCCGACGCTATTATAGGGGTGTCTGTGAATGCTCTAGACTCTAGGACAGCGGCGGCTGTTGGGATTCCCCAGTCTATGAAGACCTCAGCTAGGCTTACTTTATCCTCAGCCCCTGAATGCTCGGCCCTAATCTTCTCTATCAACGTCCAGTTAGTCCCCCCTGAGCCTGCTACGTCTATGGCGTCAACCCCGTTCTCAGCTAAAGCCGCTGAGACAGGCCCTGAGATGCCGCAGCCCACCTCCTTAACGATAACAGGTATGCCCACCTCCTCTTTCAACCTTCTAACCATCCTGTAGAAGCCTTTGAAAAAAGCCCCGCCATCAGGTTGTATAACCTCCTGCAGGGGGTTTAGGTGTATAGCTATAGCATCTGCTTCAATCATATCTATCGCCTTTAACGCCATCTCTATCCCGTCTTCAACCAGCTGGACAGCCCCTATGTTGGCTATTAGGAAAGCATCCGGGGCCCTGTCCCTGGCTATCTTAAACGTCCGCACAAGCTTCGGGTTCTTAACAGCTGCCCTCTGGCTTCCTACCCCCGCTGGAATCCCAAACTCAGCAGCAGCCTCAGCTATGTTGCCGTTAATCTTCTCAGCCTCACCAGTCCCGCCTGTCATCCCCTCAACCAGAAAAGGGGCTGAAAACTCTCTTGAGAGAAACCTAACCTTAGTAGATATCCCGCTAAAATCAAGCTCGGGAGCTGCCGAGTGTATAAGCTCGACATACTCAAACCAGCTTGTCTTGTTTCTGAAAGATACGTCCCGCTCTAAGCTGATTCTTATATGGTCTCTTTTTCTAAGCTCTATATCCTTCAAACCCTCCTCCAGAGGGATTTTGCTGGTTTGTTATATATGCTTAGACTCTAGACCGGCTGCTGTGTAATCCCCAGACTCCTTGGGTATGTGGTACTGGTTTTCTAAGGCTGATGCTACGTTATAGAAGAAACTGGGTTTACTTCACTAGTTTAGTTCCTTTGACGGGCTTTCCTTTAACGGCCGCCTCTACACGGCCCTCTACCAAGCCGTTGACGATAAGAACCTCTATCCCGTCGTTGACCGCGTTAAAGGCCTCGTCAACCTTGTTAAAAAGCCCCCCGGTAACGTCGTCAGCCTCTTGGTATAGCAGCGTTGAGTGTTTTCTCCTATCCAGCTCCTCCAGCAGCTTCTTATCCCCCGTCTCCCTGCTAATCTCATAAACCCCATCAACGTCTATGGCAAAAACGAGCCTTTTGGCTCTAAGGCGTCTGGCCAGGTATACCGCTATGTTATCGCCGGATAAGACGGTGAATTTCTTCTCACGGTCGAAAACCACGTCGCCGCATGTTACTGGGATTACCCCTAGGTCTAGGGCTGCGAAGAGCGTGTCTAGAAGAGCCGTCTCGATTACGCCGTTTCTTGTTACGAAGAGGAGGGAGGCAGGCATCCCTACAGCGCCTATCCCCGCGTCTACGAGAGATTTTACGACTAGGCTGTTCAGCTCCCTCATGGCTTGCATGGTTTTTACAAACCCCTCCAGCTGCCTTAGTTCTTTGTATCCTTTGCTTATTTCATACTGCTTAGCTATTGGATGGCCGAACGACCCTCCGCCGTGGATTATTATCAGGGAGGTTGGCCAGCATCTGAATACTTCAGTCCCTATACGCTTTACCGTTTCCTCCCTGTATGTGAAGGGTTTGGATTTGTCTGTTATTACTGAGCCGCCTATCTTGAGGACTACAAGCCCGCTCATAGTGTTTCCTCAACCCTAACTCCTTCACGGGGGCATTCAGAAACCCAGACTCGCTGGAAGCGTTGCCTAAGCTCCTCAGCAACCCTAGAGGCTTCGTCCTGTTTAGGAAGTGCGATGACGCATCCTCCCCCTCCTGCTCCCGTAAGCTTAGCTCCGTAGATGTTCTTCTCCATGGAGGCCTCAACTATCCTATCCAGCTCAGGTGTAGATACGCCCGCTAACCGCAGCATAAAACCATTAACAGCCATCAACCTACCTAACGTCTCTAAATCACCGGCTAGATAAGAGCTAAGGGCTTCTTCAAAAAGCCTATCGTATAAACTCCTCATATCATAGAACAGCTCAGGATACGCCTCTGTAAAGTTTCTGAAGCGTTCAACCAGCTTACCTGTTCTCCTCCTCCTCCCGCTGTTTATGATTATTAGTTTCATAGGGTTTTGCTCCAGCTCCTCCCAGCTGTTGGGCCTTTGAAAGACTAGGATACCGCCGTAGGTTGTTATGTGGGGGTCTATCCCAGAGGGCATGCCGTGTATCTCCTGCTCAGGTTTCATGGCCATTCTCTTCAGCTCTTCATTAGATAGCTCAACCTCTAGTAACGAGGATAAGGCCTTAGCTAACGCCACCGAGACGGCTGCTGAAGAACCTAACCCAGCCCCTTTAGGAATCCTAGAGTCTATCTCCACCCTAACCCCTATTGCGTTGGAGACATATTCCGACAGGAGTTCATCAACCAGCGACAGGAGCGGTTTTAGGGTCTTCCAACTCCTTTCATCAGCATCAACCCCTCCATCAGGGCGGCGTATGCAGAACAGCTTCCCCGACCGTAATTCTATGGCCTTACCCTCTACGCGGATGCACGTAACCTCAGCCCTTAGGTCTATAGCAGTTACTAGGGCTCTACATCCATGCACGACGAAATGCTCCCCAAGTAGAATAACCTTCGCAGGGGCTGTTGCCCTAGCTAGTCTTTTCATCTCTCAGGCAACTCTATAACGCATGAAGCATAGCCCACAACGCTGCTGTAGTCCCCGCCTGTATCCCCGCTGGTGGCGTGTTTCAGAACCCTGCACTCCCCTGCGCCAAGCCTCTTGGCAGCGGTCATAACTGCAGCTATAGCGCCGTAGCCGCACATCGTAATCTCATGCTCGTACATAACACGGTACATGCCGTTTACGTCCAGTCTGGTTATCATATCCAAGGCTTGGCTATCCTTCCGCTTCACAGCCTCGTGGGGCTCGTAGTGGGTAAAATCGCTGGAGGCAACTAGTAGAATGTCCTCACCGTTGATAACTCTAGCCAAGGCATCCCCCACCTCAGCTGCCGTTGATTCACTCTGGTCCAGCATACAGACGGGTAGAAACTTGAAGTCCCTAAGCAGGTACTGGAGAAACGGGAGCTGAACCTCTATAGAATGCTCCCTACTGTGCGACGCCTCGTCCAGCGAGAATATATCCGACTCCCCCGCTAGTTTGACGGCCAGCTCATGGTCGATCTTAACAGCCCCCAACGGAGTTATCCATTCTCCGTCTGGGAAGATGGAAACCTCAGCGCCGACGCCGTAGTGGTTAGGCCCCACGACAACCACAGTCCTAGGTTTCCTCCGGCCCTCTAGGAGGAGATAACCATGAGCAGCCACGGGCCCTGAGTACATGTAACCTGCGTGGGGGGAGATTAGAATTGGAAGTTTCCTATCACCTGCTCTTATAGGCGAGTCGGGAAGACGGCCGGGCCCCACCTCGGATGTAAAGCACGTCTTTATCTGCTTGATTAAAGCATCTTCAGAGGCTGCGTAGAATAGCCCCGAGACGGCCGGCATCCGTCTTCCCATAGCCGTCTCCTCTCAGCTAATCCTCCTCCATAGTCTCTGTTATGAAGTTCTCGGGTCTTATACTCGCCTCCAGCTCAGGTGTTAAAGCCCCCCTCTCCTCCAGAACCCTCCTAGCAAGATACCAGAAAGCATAGGGAAGCGATGACTTACCCCTGTTGTTCATAGGAATCACCAAGTCCACGTTGGAGCATAGGTTATCAGTACTGCACATGGCTATGACGGGTATCCTAGCTATGGCCGCCTCCTCAACAGCCTGGGAGTCGTATCTAGGGTCTGAGACAACCACCAGGTCGGGCTCCATGTAGTTCTTAAGCATCTTATTCGTGAATATCCCTGCCTTCATCTTCCCCACTATGGGGATGCAGCCCGTTACATCGCAGAACTGTTGGACAGGCTTTATACCATAGACATGCGTAGAAACCACAACTACCTTCTCTGGGGGGAAGTAGGATATCATCCTAGCCGCTATGTTAAGCCTTTCAAGGGTCTTCTTTACGTCAATTAGGTAAATCCCATCAGGCCGCATTCTGAAGACGAACCTCTCCATATGCTTTACCTTGATACGTGAGCCTAGGTGCAGCCCGTTCTTGACGAAGGCCTCCAGAACCTCAATCTCCTTCTGCTCCGGTGTAGTTGACATTCTCCACGCCCACCTGATGCTGTTTCTTTAAGACTGCCTCTAACGGGTTGACTTAATAAACGTTAACTCAAGCTCATACAATAGCCCCTTTAGGAGCTTGCATCCTTGAGGAGATGAGACGGAGGGGAGGCGTCTGGGATGCTTGAATGCTTAGGGCCTGGCTAGGGGTAGTTTCTCCCCCTCCCATATCCTGAGCAGCTCATTTGCCTTGGCTATCCTCTCTCCTCCTACGACGCCGCTCTTTATCAACTCAGCCCCCAGGCCGACGGCTAGGTGGGAGAGGAAAACGCTGCATGTCTCGCCTGACCTGTGGGAGACGACCTTAACTATGTTACTCCTCTCAGCCTCCCTGGCCGCTGCGAAGGTGTCGGTAAGCGTCCCCACCTGATTTGGTTTTATTATCATGGCGTTAACTGCCTTCATCTTAGCGGCCTCACTCACCTGTTTAGCGTTTGTGGTCAGAAGGTCATCTCCGCATACTAGTGTTTTGCCACCTACTTGTTTCACGAGCTCTGCGAAGCCCTCCATATCATCCTCCGCCATGGGGTCTTCTACGTATCCCAATCCGAAACGCTCCACAATCTCCACCACATACTCCAGCTGCTGCCGCCGGGTTCTGGTTAAGCCTGAGCGTCTGTAGATATACATCCCCCGGGATGGGTCGTATAGGTTGGAGGATGCCATGTCAACGCCCATCCTGACCCTAGCTCCTTCAGCGTTTATGTTATCAACTGTTTTCTTAACAGCCGCTAAGGCGTCGTCGTCTCTCATGTTGGGGGCATAAGCCCCCTCATCCCCCTTCCCCCTCGTAAATCCCTCCACCAAGCCTGTGAGAAGCCTCCCAAGCTCCTTGTGTATGGTTATGTTTGTTCTCACCGCTTCTAGGGGGTCTTCAACGCCTGTTGGGAAGACGAGTATCTCCTGTATGTCGGGAGCCCCCTCCCCTGCGTGGGCCCCTCCTCCCAAGACGTTGCCTAGTGGCATGGGTATCTTGGGCTTCATACCGCTCTTCTCAGATACATGAACGTATATCGGGACTTCCCTCAGCATGGAGGCGAGTATAGAAGCTGCTGCTGAGGCTGCGTAGGCCGTGTTTCCTCCTATACGCTCAAACCTCTCCGTCCCGTCTATCTCGTGTAGGGTATCGTCGAAGCCCCTCTGGTCAGCGGGGTCTAGACCTACTATCTTAGGGGATACTATCTCGTTGAAGATTCTAACAGCCTCGGCTGCGTTGTTGCGGGGGTAATACTCAACCTCACGCCTCCCCCTGCTCTTCCCAGCCGGGGCAGAGGCCCTAGCAACCCTCCCGTTAGACTCAAGCTCAACCTCAACTGTATAGTCTCCACGGCTATCGAAGATAAGCCTAGCCCTAGCCTTAGATATTCTAAATGACTCGGTCATTACGTCTGTTAAGGCTGTCTTGGTTATTTTATGTTTTCTGACTTCTGCCGTACTCAGAGTAGCGTCTGTGGAACTCGACTATCTCGTTGAAGACATCAACTCCTGAGATGAACATCCGCCTGCAGCAGTAGCGTTTGAATCCCATGCTGTCTAGAACCTTCCCTGAGGGCTCTCCCTCCTCCACCCGGCGTTTATACTCCTCCCATCTATGTCCTATAGGGGCGCCGCAGCTGAAGCAACGTATGGGGAACATCATGTCCTGCTCTTATCCAGTCTGAGGTATTGCTTTCTTATAACTATGCTTGACGCTGGGAAGATATTATTATAAAATCGTAGGTTAAGTCCATGTTGGAGAAGGAGGGTGTTATGAGGTTTAGAACGGCTGGCTTTGCAGGTTATCTGATCTCGGCTTTAATAGTATTGCTGCTGGCTGTTTTCCCCGGAGTAGCCCTATATTTCTACTTGCTGACCCCTCCCTATCTAGTCAGCATAGTACTAAGGTTTCTAGCGTGGCGTGGTATAGCAAAGGCCGTGGTAAGCAAGTTGTTCAAAGTTATCTCAGTTTCCCTACTAACGCTCGGCATACTCTTCATATTATTAATATTCCTTACTTTTGCTGAAGTTTTTCAGTTTTTTATCTTCGTAGTGCCTTGGGTTGTTTACTCGCTTCTAGAAGCTGCTGGTTATATCTCCCTAGGCCGCATGGGTTCTAAGCTGGCATACTTAGGTGTCTTAAACATCCCAGCCGTGATAGGCTTGGCTTACCTGCTTACCACAGCTACTATTATCTCGGAAACCTCCCCCTCACTGTCTCTAGTTAGGGTGTTCCTAACCCTACTCACTGCCTCAGCCCTAGCTGTAGCCTTTTCGCTAAAGCGCCTCACCCCCTTAACCGGTTTTCATACACCTACAATACACACGACGGAGGGAGCAAGTATGCTAACACCCCAATATGAAGACTACGCTGACTCTA
>DQVM01000133.1 GCA_015661775.1 Candidatus Caldarchaeum subterraneum
GTTTCCAGCGTTTAGGGTGGGTTTTACGCCCCTCCCTTCATCCGCTGGTTCGGGGGGCTCACGGCTCCCCCATCCCACGCCTCTCGTTAAGGCATGGGCTATGTCTATGGCTGAATTTGAACCTCTGCTGGGGAACATCCCAACAAAAAAAGTTACCAGATATATTAAAACTTATCTACAACCCGCCCGCCTCCCCTAACTCATCTCACGGTTAAAACCGTAAGTTTTCTTAGCGACATGCTTATAAACTGTTTATAACCATCCATTTTTAACATCTTTCAAGGTGTTAAGGGTGGAGGAGGTAGTTAACAAGGCTAGGAGGAACGTGCTTGAGATGTTTCAAGGCCTAAAACCTGTGCTGGGGGAGTCTAGGGTTATGCTGGCTGACTTTGATGTTATAATAATTCCTGCTGGCGCTATGGTTGAGAACCTCTTTAACATCGGCGAGTTTTTGGGTGAGCAGGCGGCTAAGCAGATAGGATATATATACGGTAAGGGGACAGGTAAGGTCTTCTGCGAGCTGGTTGCCAGTTACTTTAAGCTGGATGAGCCTCTGCTTAAGGGGACGCATGGGCCTTTGGTGTTCATCGCCTCCGGGATGGGGTTTGTGGATAGGCTGCGGGTTGATGTAAACATAGCTGAGGGGAGGTTCTCCCTACTCTGGGAGAGCCCCAACAGCATCTTTGCACGTTATTATCTTGAGCATAGGCCGGCTGGGATAAAACCGCCTGTATGCGAGTTCTTCGCAGGGTTTAGCGCAGGCTGGTGGGAGGCTGCTTCGGGGATAGAGCTTCAAGCGAGGGAGCTATGGTGCGCAGCTGAGGGAAAGCCTGCGTGCAGGTTCATAATATCAACTCCGAAAGAGCTGTACAGAGAGACAATAAACCCGGAGAACCTGAAACCGACTGAGGAGTATCAGGTAAGCCGGCTCCGTTTCTAAAAAAATTATGGGGTTAGGAATCGTTTTCCCTGCGTTATCTCCTCCCATGACTCTAGTATGTTGTTGTTTAGGTCGGTTCTGCATCCGTGGACTATTAGTGTGTGTCCTTTCTTCTCCAGTATGTGGCGTATCACAGCGTTTAGAGGGCATGCCAGGAATGGGTCTGGGTAGCGTTTAGCCAGCTCCCCGTAGGCTTGGAGGCCCAGCAGGTTACGCCACACAGCCCTATTACCCTTATCGGGGGTGGGTTCAACCAGCTCCAGCTCCGCAAACTCCAGCTTCTCGATAAACGTCTTTACGATATGCTCCACTACCTCCTCGGGTTTTTCTCCCCTCTCCAGCTCCACCCCCCTGCTAGTTAGGTACTCGTAGATGTGTCTTCCAAAGTTTTTGTGGAGTTCCTCGGCCTGCTTGGCTCCTTCAGGTGTTTTGGCCAACTCAGCTAGCGCTGCGCCGAGGCCGTATATGATGGAGTCGTAGACTAGTTCTCTGCCGCTTCTTAGGGTTTTTGTCTCTGTCATGTTGTTGTGATGGTTGTTTTGGTATTATATTAACTCTATTATTTTACAATAATATGTGTATTATTGTATTATAATAATAGGATAGGGCCTCGGCGAAGCTATATCTTATAGCTGGGGAGATGTAAGTAAGGAGCGAAATGACTGAGGCAACTACCCCTGTTGTGTATAAGCCGGGGTTGTTTGAGCAGCGTAGGGAGGGGCGTGGGTTCTCGGTGGGTGAGCTTAGGGCAGTTGGGCTGAGCGTTAAGCAGGCTAGGAAGCTGGGCCTGAGGGTTGATGGGAGGCGTAAGACGGTGCATGGGTGGAACGTTGAGGGCCTTAGGAGGTTTCTAGAGGCTCTAAGGCAGAGAGATGTTGCTGAGCAGCCTAAGGAGCTGGAGGCGGAGGGGGTTAGGCATGATAAAACCGAGACGGAGCTGGAGGAGGCTGCAAAAGTTGAGGAGAAGCCCAAGGAGCGGCGTAGAGGAAGAAGGGAAGATAAACCAGCCGAAACCGGGGAGAAGCCCAAGAGGGGACGAAGGGGTAGAAAGAAGAAAGAGGATACAGGCTAGACCTCTAGGTTATTCTTTTCCCCAGCCGGTGTATTCAGGAAGCTCCCTAGCATCTTCAATTTTCTCATGGTGTCTTCTTTTCCTACTCATGTAGCGGTAGAAATGGACAGCCCCCACAATCCAAATAGCTGCTATCGTTGATGAGACCGCTGAGGAAAGCCCTGAAGAAGGTAAGGTAGCCAAGCCGTGTATCAACGACGCTACACCCAGCACGACAGCAGCCGCAACCCCCCCATCTGTGCCCAAGTAAAGAAACAGAGCAACCAGCAGGGGTATAGAGTATATTATAACCTGAGCTTGGGGAACTACACCTGCAAGATACGACACGACAGTAGAGCCGGGAAAAGCCAAGCCGTATATCCCATAGATCACCAGAAGCAGAGAAGCGTATTCACGGGCCGTAAGTATCTTCCTAGCCTCGTGAACCTCCTCAACCAACGTGAGAGTATACTCAGATTTGCAGCTAGGGCATACGGCCTTCCAAGCCTGTAGATAATACTCAGCGCCGCACTCAGAGCATATGAAGTGTTTCTTCTCCAATTCCCGCAGGGTAGAAAGCTACCGGCCTTGTTTTATACTTAGTTCTATTACCATAACTATCCTCAATAAACACGTAATCCAGCCCGTTATATACTGGTCTCCCTAAAATTTTCCACAATCCCATCTATCTTATCTACCGCCGCAACCCCCGTACCGACAGGTATAACA